>JAGXLI010000070.1 GCA_018334755.1 Thermoplasmatota archaeon | reverse complement strand
GTTTCCCTTCACATGTAAAATGAACGGCCCCTGCAGAAAACAAAAAAGGTTTTCTAACTGCCCGTTTTTCAGAGAAAAACGGACTCGCCGGGACCCGCAAGAAATCTCTGATTTCTGAGGGTCAAGGTGAGGGAGTGAGTGAAAACGAACGGACTCGCCGGGATTTCCGTCCGAACTGAAGGAACAGATCGGTTTTCGAACCCGGGTTTGGGGCTCCGGAAGCCCCGGTGATATCCATTGTAGCCCCGTCCCTGATGGAACAGGATAGCTACACCACGAGCCCAGAAGTTCCTGATTGAGCTTTTACTCGTTATCTTTAAATTCGGTATAACCACACTTTCCGCAGGAGAGCCTGTTATCGTGCTCCGCTAGAAAGACGCCCTCTCCACATTTGGGACAGTTGCGTCTCTTCTTTTTAAGCTCTCCGTCCTCTTCCTCATAAAGATCTGATTTATCCATCTATATCACAACCTTCAATCTCTCTCTTTGAAATATTCTCGTTCGTACTCTTCCAAATATTCTTCATCATCGTAAACTCTGACCTCGACGGAGGATTCTCCTTTACCGTATTCCGAGTCGATATTGTCTATTATTATCTCACCTTTAGAGGCGTTCACTAGACTTGCCACTTTGTCCGTCAATGTCCCTCTAGTGGGAGTGCCTTCTCCTTCATGGTCGACGGTCAGGCTGAGCTCCCGCCTATGCATAAGCTTATTCTCTTTTTCATGTTCTATCTCGACTTCTACCATCTTTATCTACCTTCGTCCACTTCTTTCATTTTATTTATTACTTCCCAAGTCTTCTCTTTGATATCTTCTGAAACTTCGTTGATGACCATCCCCTCGGAAGGCACCCCATAGATAACGAGGCCACCGAGAGGACAAAGCGCGATCGCAACAAGGGAGAGTAAGTCTTCCTCTCCCTCTACTTTTATTAACTCTTTATCTTCGCTGGAGATCGCTTCTTGGATAACGCTCCAACTTTCCTGCTTTATGACTTCAGGAGGGTTCTTGATATTAATGGTTTTCTCTTCCCATCCTCTTTTGTCAAATCTTCCCCGGCGGGTCTTTCCATCCACTATACTGACATCGGGTTCTACCCCCTGCTCGAGCAGGATATCGGTCACAACGTCTCCTACCGCTATCAACGGGTCTCTCGAGACAAAACGGTCTGGCAATTTTCCTTTGATGACCGTCCCGAGAGTTTCCTTCAATTCCTCCCTATCCTCTTCGCTCAATCTCAAGTCCGTATTGGGTATCTCAGGATCGATCATCTATCCTCTTACCTTCAGTGCGAACTTTCCGTTGGCTTTTATACCCATCTTTTTGGCCAATGTGGAGTGCTCGTAATCGACTATAACCAGATATCCCTGCCACTCTCGAACTACCTCTCCTCCACATAGAGGACATTCGTTTTCTTCAGTGAGATGATTACATTCCTTACAGGCCTTCAGCTGAGCCATGATCATTCCTCCTCTTCTTCTTCTTCGTCTTCCTCAATCCATTCGAGTTTGCCTAAACCTTCCTGTCTCATCGTCAGACCGATCTTGCTCTCTCTCGGGTTCCTTTCATTGACACTGACTGTGACTATCCTCGCTCTGATCTCGTCGTCGATATTTAGAGCATCATCAGTCTCTTTTCCAACGAGTCTCTGGTTGCCCTGATCTACTTCGACTTTATCGTTCATTATCTGGCTTATGTGTAAGAGGCCATCGAGCGGTCCAAATCTTACGAAGGCTCCAAACTTGAGGACCTCGCACAGGTATCCTAAGATGAGTTCATTCTCGATCAGCTCGAATTCCAAAGCACCATATCGTACATCCTGGTATACCCCGCCATCGCCTAAAACCACCTTTCCATCGCCGAGCCTCTCTATATTGGTTGCTAAGATGACCAATTTGTTTTCATCGTTGATGACTCCTTCTAATTTCTCCTTAGCTATCTCTTTAGCTGCCTCGGCCAGATCCTCATCTAGCCTATCGGGTGGTATGCGAACGGTATCGGTTTTTTTCTCCATTTTATACATAACTAGTTCACCTTCTTAGTTTCATTTTTAAATCAGCGCGTGAGCGGCGATGGCACTTGCGAAGACTAACGAAACTATGGACATCAACTTGATCAGGATATTCAACGAAGGACCGGAAGTATCTTTGAAAGGATCTCCGACAGTGTCTCCGATGATGCCCGCCTTATGAGCATCGGATCCTTTACCGCCGTGATGTCCACTTTCGATGTACTTCTTGGCGTTGTCCCAGGCGCCGCCTGAATTTGCCATCATTATCGCCAATACGAATCCAGTACCTACTGCAGCTAATAGGAAACCAACCAACGCGGCCGGTCCCAGCAGGAATCCAACAAGTAGGGGGATGATTATGGCCATCAATCCGGGGACCACCATCTCTCTAAGTGCCGCGGAAGTGCTGAGGTTTATAGGCCTCTGGTAGTCGGGCTCCGATTCTCCTTCAAGAAGTCCCGTATTCTCTTTGAACTGCCTTCTAGCTTCTTTAACTATCTCTGAAGCCGACCTACCCACTGCCTTCATAGTTATAGCACAGAAGAGGAAAGGTACCATAGCGCCTAAGAATATCGCCACGACGGTTGGGGGCTCCATGATGCTGAATTCATCTGGGGACAGTCCTATCTCAGAAGCGTAAGCTGCTGTCAACGTCAGAGCGGTCAAAGCCGCGGAACCGATCGCGAATCCCTTTCCTGTCGCTGCATTCGTATTCCCTAACGCGTCCAACGCATCGGTCCTTTCCCTGACCTTTGGATCTAGACCGCTCATCTCAGCTAGACCACCGGCGTTATCTGCTACAGGTCCATAAGCATCCGATGAGAGGGTTATACCCAAAGTGGAAAGCATACCGATGGCCGCGATCGCGATGCCATACAAACCAGCGAGATAGAAAGAAACTAAAATCGCTCCTGAAACTATCACCACCGGGAAGACCGTGCTTTCCATCCCTGTGGCTATACCTTGGATTATGAATGTCGCCGGGCCCGTTTCCGTGGACTCGGCCATCTTTTTAGTGGGTTTATACCTTTCTGAGGTGTAATACTCGGTGAAGAATCCTATTATGACTCCTCCAACGAGACCAGCCACGACTGTTCCGAATATTCTGTAAGGTAGGTCCCCGAAGTATTCGGGGGGTAGGACGAAATAAAGAGCTATAAATGAGAATATGCCGATCAATACCGCAGCGGCCCACGTACCTCTTCTCAGAGCCTTTAAGAGAGTTTCTTGACTTGCTTCCGCTCCTTTTTCCGTCCTCACGAGGAATATCCCGATCATCGATGCGATTATACCGGCTCCCGCTATCACGAAGGGGATCGCGAATATCTGCATACCTAGTCCGTCATTTATGACTGCGTCCTCGAGAGGACTTCTGGTCAGGAGGGCAGTCTCTTGATAAGCCATCCAGCCAAGAGTGAGAGCCGCGATTATCGTGTTAGTATAAGATTCGAAAAGGTCTGCGCCCATCCCGGCTACATCCCCCACGTTGTCCCCAACATTATCCGCTATGACACCTGGATTTCGCGGATCGTCTTCAGGTATCTCCTCTTCGACCTTTCCGACGAGGTCTGCACCTACATCTGCCGCTTTTGTGTAGATACCTCCGCCGACACGGGCGAAGAGAGCTATAGCGCTGGCTCCGAATCCAAAGCCCGCGATATATGTGATAGCTTGTTCAAAACTCAATACGGATCTGATGAACAGGAGGACAGTACTTAAACCGAGGATGCCGAGACTGACGACCGTAAGACCCATCACGGAACCGCCGCGGAAGGCGATCTTCAAAGCATCGTTGAGACTGCTTCTTGCTCCTTGCGTAGTGGGAGCGCTGGAATTGGTAGCGGTGATCATACCTATATATCCAGCTGTAGCGGATAGGAAAGCCCCAACTACAAAGGGAAGCCAGGTCACCATCGGTACTCCTTCTATGTAATCCTTCACAGCTAGAAATACTGCGACGACGACCACGAATATGGCTATATATTTGTATTCAGTATTCAGATAAGTCTTTGCACCTTTCTGAACTTCGCCTGAAAACTTTTTCATCTTCTCCGTTCCCACATCCTGTTTCGAGATGAACTTGGCGAAGTAGCCCGCTAGAACTAGAGCAACGATCGCCACTGCGATAGCGCCTAAAGAGGCTAAAACGACATGTGGTAATCCAAACATAGATAACACGTAATTGAGCAATGAAAATGTGTTTATATAGTTTTTGTTTCCTGCTCTATCCGAATAGAGCTCCGCACCTTAATGATATATATATCTAGATCACGAGTCTGAAGAGATCCGGCCTCCCAGCATAAAACTTATATCTTTTATTCCAATTCCTATTCTCAGAGGTATTATAAGATGGAAACGACCATAGGCCAGTTATTAAGCGATAAAGCTGAAGAACATCCTGATAAGGAAGCTATAATATTCGATGATAGAAGGATAACTTACGAAGAACTGAACGAGAAAGCCGAGAGGTTAGCTAATTTCCTGAGGGAAAGAGGTATTGGAAGGGACGACAAGGTCTCGATCTGGCTGCCGAATCTTCCGGAATGGATAATAGCATGGTTCGCCGTGCCCAAGATCGGTGCCGTGGTGGTCCCCACGGATCCTTGGTACAAGGGCGGGGAGATAGAATACATGTTCAACGATTCCGATGTCAGAGCTGTTATCATGACCGATGAATATGGTAAATACAACTTTTTAGAGATACTCGAAGACAAAAAATCGGACCTCAATAAGTTGGATACCTTAGTATTATTAGACGGTGAAAGTGATGAGTTCGAATCCTTCGGTTTAGAAGAGGCGCTGGAAAAAGGAAAGGATTGGCAGGATGACAAAGAGTACCTGAAAAGGAAAAGGGATACAGAGCCCGATGACGTGACATTCATCCTTTACACCTCAGGGACCACGGGGAAGCCGAAAGGTGTGATGTTATCTCATCACCAGATAGTCAAGAACGCCCACGATCAGGGAGAGATACTGAAGACAAGTGATGACGATAAACTCGTTATACCAGTCCCCTTCAGCCACTGCTTCGGCAACGTCATGAGCATTACGCTGACTACAGTCTTCGGAGGGACCATGATACCACTTGTCGAATTTGAACCTCACAAAGCATTAGATCTAGTCGAAGAGGAAGAGGCAACGATGATACATGGAGTACCCACCATGTTCATCAGAGAGCTGGAAACGATAAAGGAGGAAGACTACGATACGAGCTCTCTCAGGACCGGTATAATGGCCGGTTCCAGCTGTCCGGTAGAAACTATGAAATCCGTGATAAACGATCTAGGCTGCAACGTCTCCATCACATACGGACTAACGGAGGCTTCTCCAGGGGTGACGATGACTAGGTTTGATGACTCGGTTGAAGACCGTGTAGAAACAGTTGGAAGGGTCATGCCCGATCAGGAGATCAAGGTAGTGGATGACAGCGGTAATGAACAGCCCCCCGGTGAGACCGGAGAATTACTAGTGAAAGGATATAACGTGATGAAAGGTTATTACAACAAGCCGGAAGCCACGGAAGAGACCATCGAAAAAGGATGGCTTCATACAGGGGATCTTGCCGAAATGGACGAAAGAGGTTATGTAGAGATAGTCGGAAGAAAAAAGGACATGGTCATCGTAGGCGGTCTGAACGTCTACCCTAGAGAGATCGAAGAGTACCTGATCGAAGACCCGGAGATCCAAGAGGTTGCGGTCGTCGGAGTTCCTGACGAGGAACTGGGAGAAGTGGTCGCAGCAGCCGTCGTGCCCACTGAAGATGCGGACCTGACCCCCCAAGACGTGGTGGATCATGTATATGGAGAGATAGCTAGTGCGAAAGTGCCAAGATACGTCACCGTCACGGACGGTTTGCCGGTCTCAGGAAGAGGTAAAGTACAGAAGTTCAAATTGAGGGATCAGTTGGAAGAACTGATAGAAGAAGGAGAACTGGAGAAGATCGTACCTAGCGAGGTAAAGTAAGATCAAAATATCTTTTTAAAACTCCTTCAACATCTTTCTTATCTTTTTTCTAAGTATTCTAACCCAGGGTAGGCAAAATAATTAATACACTCCTGTCGATGTTAGACCGATGAAGTGCCCTCGCTGCGGTTTAGAGATGGAAAATGGGAGATGTCCCAGCTGCGGATACACGACCGAAGACGTAGCCCCTCCTTCAGAGGGGTCTAGTCCTTCTGATTCTAGAAAAGACTTTATAAAAAATTTTGTAACGATATTAGCGGCCTCTTTATTTCTGGGCTATCTGATACTGAATGCCGTCATGGTACTATGGTCTGTTAACATCATCCTCCCAGAAACTTTCGTTAATGAGGAGGTTATCTTCATCGTTTTACCTATCCCTATAGGGCTATTCAAGATAAGTGGCTATTGGTTTGCTACCTTTTACCTGTTCCTGGTGGGAACTCTTTTACTCTCGCTCATAACGATCTTTTATACGGGCATTAAAGATTTTTTCTTGTATTTCAAAGAAGTCCTGTCCGGCAGGTTTGATAAGATCAAAAATAAAGATAGACTTGAATCTCCTCTTCTAAGGCTGGTCTGTATATTTACTGCACTTTTATTCATAACATATATCTATCTTCTACTTTTGGAGTTCGGCGGTAGATCACCTACGAGCCCTGGGCTTGAGGATCAACCGATCTGGTGGCAGATATATTCTCTGACAAGGGCCGTGGTATGGGAAGAGATAGTGGTCAGGATGGCATTCATCGGTCTCCCGATGCTGGCCTATGCCGCTATCAAGGGGAAAAGAAAATTGAGAAAATACCTTTTAGGTGGGTTTGGATTCAACAGCTGGACCCCGGCTATTCTTGTTTTGGTATCTTCTTCGATCTTTGCCATGGCTCATCTCCCTGGATGGGATATATACAAGATGTTTCCCACATTTATAGCCGGATTGGCATTTGGATACCTTTTTGTGAAAGACGGCCTACACTCTGCGATAATGCTGCACTTCTTCTGGAATTTCATGTCAGTTCCGGATAAAGTGGTCGAGATAAGTGACTTTAACCTGTATCTTTCTCTGATGATCTTATTCTGGATGATCGTCGGATCCTACTACACATATTATTATATCAAAAAGCTCGCTGGTTGGATCAGAGGAGCTCCAAAAAAAGAGGAAAAAAAGGTTTTGGAACAAGAAAAGCGGGAACAGGCCTCTTACACCGCTGGAGTCGATATCGGTTATGTATGCCCCAATTGCGGGTACAACAATGCCCGGTACACCGAGGATGATAAACTCGAATGTGAACGATGTGGGACCAAAAATGATCCTACGTCAAATTATGCCCAGCAACACACGGGGAAGGTCTCTACAGATAGAGATTGGCCTCCGTCTTGACCTGAAACAGCTCAAAAAGCTTTATATCCCCCTGAGTTCTGCCCCTTTTCGATAGGATGACTAGCCAGGTCGAGATAGAGATAGATAAGGACTTGTGTACGGGTTGTGGTATATGTATCAAGTTCTGCCCTGAAGACGTACTGGCTGAATCTGATGAGTTGAACCAATACGATAATCATTTCCCAGAAGTGGTCGCAAAGGATAGATGCATCGTCTGTAGAAGGTGCGAACTGTACTGTCCTGACTTCGCGATAGAGGTAGAGGAGGAAGAATCATGAAAGACTCTGGAGAGTACTTTTTGGAAGGTAATATAGCGTGTGCCGAAGGCGCATTGAAGGCAGGATGTAAATTTTATGCCGCCTATCCGATAACGCCCGCTTCCGAAGTGATGAATCATCTTTCTAAAGAATTACCCAAGGTTAGAGGGCGTTTCGTCCAGATGGAGGACGAACTCGCCAGCATAGCTTCTGTAATCGGAGGATCCTGGACTGGTTTGAAAGCCATGACTGCAACCAGCGGTCCAGGTTTTTCTTTGATGCAGGAAAATTTGGGTTATGCGGTGATGACAGAGACGCCCTGCGTTATCGTCAATGTACAAAGAGCCGGACCTTCGACCGGCCAGGCGACAAAACCGGGCACGGGCGATGTCATGCAGTCCCGGTTCGGAAGTCACGGGGACTACGAGATCATCGCTTTGTCGCCCAATTCCGCCCAGGAGATGTTCGACTTTACGGTAAGAGCCTTCAATTTAGCCGAGGAATATAGGTCTCCGGTTGTCTTGCTAGCCGACGCCGGCGTGGGTCAGATGAGAGAAAAAGTTAATATCCCGGAAGAAGTCGAAACAAAAGAAAGGAAGAGACCCGCGGAAGGCGAGACCGAATTTTTTGACACCGATAGTGACGACCACGTACCCCCGATGCCAGACTTTGGAGATGGTCACGAATTGTTGATCACGGGGTCTACACATCTGGGCGACGGGACCAGGGATACGGCTAGTTTTGAGGCTCAGGATCAATTGGTAAGAAGACTCGTTTCTAAGATAGAAGACAACCGAAAATCGATAGAGGATTGGGAAGAAAGAAATACAGACGATGCAGAACTTGTGGTCGTTTCATACGGATCCATTTCAAGGCCGGCTAAAGGGGCTGTAAAAAAGGCTAGAGAGAACGGTCACGATGTCGGGTTTTTCAGACCAAAGGTCATGTGGCCTAGTCCGGAGGAAAGATTGAGCCAGATAGGAAAAGATTCCAAGGTGCTGCTGGCAGAACTCTCTTTGAGGGGCTACAGGATGGAAGTCGAACGATGCGTGGGATCGGACGATTTCTTTACATTCGATAGACTGAATTCGGTCCCGACCATCGATCAGATCTACGAAAAGATAGAGGAGGTGCTGAGATGATCACTTCTGAGCAGATCAAAGAAAAATATATCAGGAAACATCCATCTCCCTTCTGCCCGGGCTGCGGCGGAGGGTTGGTACTCAATGCTATGTCTAGAGCCGTGGAAGGTTCAAAAGTGAAGAA
>JAGXLI010000019.1 GCA_018334755.1 Thermoplasmatota archaeon | reverse complement strand
TAAAAACCGGTGAAGAAGTAGAGGATTACACCGAGAGGATGAGGAAACAATATGAAAAATTCGTCAGCCAGCATAAACAGAGGGCGGAAGAGAATTTAGGTCGAGAACTATCGAAGAAAGAATTCCTGAGATGGTGGAAACAGCAGCCATCTTTCGTGACCTTCGATGAGTGGCTTGAAAGAAAAGAGGCACAAAGGAAAGAAGGCGGACAGGAATGTCCTGAGTGTGGAAGTCTGAACAGTGTAGATGCGGCCATCTGTCAGAAGTGTGGTACGAGTCTTATCGGGATAGAAGAGAAAGGCAGTAGAAAAAGAGAAGAAGGAACGCAAGAAGAAACTGAAGAGACACCCGCACCCGAAGAGGAAACTCCAGAACCTGAGCCCTCCCCTGAGCAGAAAGAACCCGCAGAAAAATCACCAGAGGACACTGAAAAAGGTACACGGAAAAAGAAACAAAAGAAGAAAGTCAAGAAAAAACCAAAAAAGAAGGTGAAGAAAAAGGTGGTAAAAGACGAGAATGAGGACTGATGATCCTCTATCTAACACCTTTCTCTAAAACTTTTTATTTTTTTTAAGTTGGATTTTATGGTCAATGCTGACCGAATGATTTTATTATCAGCCTTTATTAGTTAGTATGAACTTTGTTCGAGTGTATGTAAGATGTTCGAGATCAAAAAGAGAGACGGACTAGCTAGGATAGGTGAATTTACGACCCCTTCCGGTACAGTAGAAACACCGGCCATAATGCCGGTTATAAACCCCAATTTTGAATTGATATCTACTGAAAAGCTGAAAGAAGAATTCGATATCCAGGTTCTGATAACCAATTCATATATAATATACCAGAGTGAGGAGCTTAAAGAAGAAGCTCTAGAGGAGGGGATCCATAGTATGCTCGATTTTTCTGGTCCGATCATGACGGATTCCGGAACATTTCAGTCTCACGTGTACGGGGATGTAGTGGTAGAGCCAGAAGAGATATTGAGTTTTCAGAAAAAGATAGGTTCGGATATCTCTACCATACTTGACGAATTTACGGAACCGGATGAGACGGAACTCGATGCGGAGAAGAAGATGGAAAAGACGGTACAAAGAGCTAAAAAGGCGAAGGAAGAATTTGCGGGGAAAGAAGGTCATACAGCGTTTCCTATACAGGGATCTGTCTATCCCCATCTGAGGGAGAGATGTGGAGAATTGATGAAAGAATTGGACGGTGATTTTTATCCCATCGGCGGGGTCGTTCCGCTGATGGAGGATTATAAATTTTCGGAACTGGTCAAAGTTATCGTTTCTTCAAAGAAAGGATTGGGCGCTAAAGGACCGGTTCACCTCTTCGGGGCGGGCCATCCCATGATCTATTCTTTGGCCGTACTGTTGGGATGTGATCTTTTCGATTCCAGCTCATATGCCAAGTACGCTAAGCGAGGAGACCTTATGTATCCGGAGGGAACGAAGAACTTAAGCGATTTAGAGCATCTAGGATGTGAATGTCCTGTCTGTACATCTCATACCACTGAGGAGCTGAAAGATCTGAGTGAAGATAAGAGAGAGGAATTGTTGGCCGAACATAATCTATGGATCAGTCGTAAAGAGATGGAGAAAGTCAAACAGAGTATAGTAGAAGGAACGCTCTGGGAACTTGTAGAGAGAAGAGTCAGAGGCCATCCCGAGCTTCTCAAGACACTAAAAGTTCTAGATGATAGATATGAATATCTAGAAAAATTCGAACCCAGGAGTCGGAAAAGGGCACTCTTCGATACCGGGTCCGAGACCTATTGGAGACCGGCTATCAAACGCATACAAGATTGGATAATGTCTGAATACGAACCTCCTGCGGATGGACCCACGATCTTATTCGAGATGGATCAAGATAAGAAACCATACAACAGACATCTACGAGAAGAACTGGGTTCAATGGAGGATCATGAACTGAATTACCTGGTAGAGACCCCGATCGGACCTGTACCCCTGGAGATGGACGAGATATATCCGGTAGCTCAGTCTATCTTTTCTTCAGATAAGATGCCGGAGAAGCTTCTAACCAGATACAAAGAAAGGAAGGATATCGATAATATGATAAGATGGGAGGGGAAAAAGACGCTTGATTCTCTTTCTCAGCCGCATCAAGAAGGTATTTCATTTGATGAGATGAAGATCAAAACCACGGCGGATTACCAGTTCTGTAAGGAGGCTGGAAAAGTATTGACCGATGGAACACTCGAATTCGTCAAGAACAATAAGGGCAGGATCAAAAATGTAATGTTGGATGGAGAGCATATCCTTTCGGTCAGACATTACGATGGATTTTTCACCCTTAAAAAACCGGGAGCGCAAATATTGTGGGCTAAGCTCTCTTCTCCAAAGATGAGGATAGAAGTCACCGATGAGAGCGCCAAATTCAATTCTGAAGGAAAGAACGTCTTCGCAAAATTCGTTACTGAGATGTCTGGTGAGCTTAGACCGGGTGACGAGGCGATCGTAGTGACCCAAGACGACGAGATAGCGGCTACTGCAAGGGTCTTTTTGACGAAGGAGGAGGTCCAGGCCTTTAAGAGGGGCCTAGCCGCTAGAACAAGAGAGGGATTTGAAACATAGGTGAGCCAAGATGAAAGCAAGATAGGATGTAGTAAGCCTCAACAAGCATCAATATAAAATATCACTATCTCTTATGAGGTGTTCAGATGCGGATAGCCGTCGTGCTCGAGGACAAATGTCAACCCGATCGATGCAGTTACGAGTGTATCAATTATTGCCCTAAAGTCAGAACCGGTGACGAGACGATAGTCAAGATTGAAGACGGTATAAAGATCTCTGAAGAACTCTGTGAAGGCTGCGGTATATGCGTGGATAAATGTCCCTTCGACGCTATAAGGATAATAAATCTTCCTGAAGAACTCGATACTGATCTGATCCATCAATTCGGCGAGAACAGCTTCCGGATATACCGGCTTCCTTTGCCCGAGGAGGGGCACGTCACGGGCCTCTTAGGAGCGAACGGGATAGGAAAGACCACTGCCGTGAGGATACTCTCCGGCGAGATCACACCCAACTTAGGTAAGTATGAAGGGGACGTATCATGGGATAAGGCCATAGAGAAATACTCGGGGACGGCTCTCGGTGACTATTTCAGGTCTTTATCGGAGAGAGAGATGGAGACGGCTCTGAAGCCCCAGTACGTGGACAAGATCCCGGCCCACTACTCTGGAAAGGTGGAGGATCTACTTCACAGCGTCGGGGATGACGCGGAAAAGTGGATAGAAGCGCTGGATATAGAGAACACCTTGGATTCGAAGGTAACCAATCTCTCCGGTGGGGAACTTCAGAGGGTCGCTATAGCGGCGACATCGATCAAAGATGCCGACGTGTACTTTTACGATGAACCTTCCTCTTACCTGGACATCAAACAGCGTTTGAAGGTCGCGGAAGCCATAAAGGAGAAGAGTGAGGAAAATCGAGTGATGGTTATAGAGCACGATCTAGCGGTACTGGATTTTTTAGCGGATAATGTTCACGTGCTCTACGGCACGAAAGGAGCCTATGGAGTCGTTTCTCATCCTAAAGGCGTCAGGAAGGCTATAAATTCCTATCTAAGAGGATTTCTAGACGAAGAGAATATGCGTTTTAGAGATACGGAGATAACTTTTGAAAAAAGAGCGCCAAAATCCGAATGGCATTCCAAGCCAATAGTAAGATACGATGAACTCGTCAAAAGATGGGATAGCTTTGAATTAGAGACCGATAAGGGGGAGATCCCGGAAGGAGAAGTGATCGGGGTCGTCGGGCCGAACGCCACTGGTAAAACCACTTTTGTTAAGATGTTAGCGGACGTGATAGAACCTACGGAGGGGACGATCGAGAAAGAGATAGAGGTCAGTTATAAACCTCAATATATCAAACCTGAATATGAAGGAAGAGTCGTAGATCTTTACAGGACTGAGATAGGAAGCAGTATGGACGATGGATTTTTCAGATCTAATGTTTTAAGCCCTCTCGATCTAGAGGACCTGTACGAGAGAGAGGTTCCGAATCTGAGTGGAGGGGAGCTTCAGAGAGTGGTGCTGGCTCTCAGCCTGGGAAGGAACGCCGACCTTTACCTGATAGACGAACCCAGTGCTTATCTGGATGCGGGAAGAAGGATGACAGCCGCAAAGGTACTTCGCAGATTCATGGAGAAAAGCAATAAAGGCGGTATGATCGTGGACCACGACGTATATTTCATCGATTACGTATCGGATATGATCATGAATTTTTCCGGTGAACCTGGGGTCAAGGGAAAAGGTGAAGGTCCCTATGAGATGAGGAAAGGCATGAACAACTTCTTGAAAGAAGTGGACATAACCTTTAGAAGGGACGAGGAAACCAAAAGACCGAGAGTTAATAAACTAGATTCGAGGTTGGACAGGAAACAAAAATCTAACGGGGAATATTATTACGTGGATTGATGAGAACGCCGGCTTCACGGCATCATGACTTCTTCAAGTGCCATCGATTCTTTTTCCTCTTCAGAGATAAAATCTATCAAACCGTTTTCTCTCTCTTTTTCAGGTACGAGGTTTTTCAACAAGATCTGGCCGTTGGGATATTCGAGCTGCTTAATATTTATCTTATCTTGTTTATTGAGGAAAAGGACAGACCGCATTGCGGTGATTATGTCCTTTTTTCTGTTATCGTGTATCATATTCAAGGTGATAACTTTCTGCTCATAACAGCATATCCTACTCCAGATCAGGGAGAGATCGTGCTGGAGGTTTTCCTGGTGAGAATGGGTATCGTACTCTTCTTTCTGCTTTTCCAGTTTTTCTTCTCTTTCCTTCTTTTTCTCCTTCCTGATACGCTCCATCTTCTCTCTATATTTTGCCTCTTTCTTGGCATCTTCGAAAGCGTCGACCAGCTGGATAAGAGACACGGGTTTCTTTTCTTCTCTCCTGACCGCCTTCTCTAGAGGTGCTTTGTCTTCCTCGATGACTTCTTCCTCGTAATCCACGTCCTCAGGTTCTTCATACATATCATACATGCCTTCGTCCATCATCTCCCAGTCATTGAAGAAATCTCCTTCTGGGTTGTCTTCGAACTGTTCTTCCTCCTTCTTTTCATCTTCGGCGGAGTTCAGCACGTGCTCGCACTGCATCTTGAGTACGGACCACGCCATGTTGACCAATTGGCCGGCTACGATGAAATCTATATTCTCCTTCTGCTTGGCTTGAGAAAGGTACATGTCGGTGAAAGAGATCAGGTCTATCTCCCACGGGTCCATCTTTTCCTCGATAACCAGCTTGAATATGGAGGCGATAGCACTCTCGAAGGGATCGTTGGAGATATCGGGACCGCCGTCATCTAGATCTTTCATGTCTTTTATGATATCTATATAATCGTTGATCCTGTCGTCGTTCCTTTCCTCGTCGATTATAGATTTATGGAACGTAAGATGCTGTATCACTTCTTTTGTAGGTTCATCGGGATGGATACCCGCTTCCTTCATCTCTGAGACCATCTTACTGCACCTCCGTTTCCAGTTTACTGACTTCTGAGAATTCGGGTATGTCTTTCTCCCTGCTCTCCCCTATGTTCACTTTCATTATGACGTCGGAGATGCCTTTATCGTTGATGGTGACTCCGATTATGTGGTCGGATTTCTTCAACGTCACTTTTCGCAGTGATATCTGGATGAATTGTGCGGTTTCCGAGTTCCTGCCTATCATGCTAGCTACGTTCTCAGCGTTCACCGCGTCGAGGTTTTGGTCTATCTCGTCGAGAAGGTAAAACGGCGAGGGGTTGTACATCTGTATCGAAAATATGAAAGCCATGGAGACGAGGCTCTTCTCACCGCCAGAAAGCGCGTCGATCAGGTGTACCTTTTTACCGGGTGGCCTGGCTTTGATCCTCAATCCACCTTCGAAGGGATCCTCGGGATTTTCTAACTCAAGGTGAGCTTCTCCTCCTTCCGACAGTTCCTCGTAGACTTTTCCGAAATTCTCGTTTATGCCGTCGCGGACTTTTAGCAGTCCTTCTTTCTTCTTCTCGTCGAGTTCGTCTATCATATTGTTCAATTCCTCTTCTCTATCTTCCAGTTCACTGTATTCTTCCTGAAGTTTCTCTTTCCTTTCTTTCTTCTTCTTGTAGTCATCTAGTGCTCTCATGTTCACCGGCTGCAGCTCTTCCATCTTGTTCTCGCACCGCCTTATCGTGTTCTTCAACTCTTTTGTGGGAGGCAGTTCTTCGTCCGAATAATCAGCTTCAGAGTCAATATCCTCTTTCAGATCTTCCAGTTTTTCTCTCTCCGTGCTGAGCTTTCTTTTCAATGTTACGGTATATTCTTTTTTAGATTCGATCTCGTTATCCAAGTTCTCTATCTTGTGTTTCAGGTCCATCCGTTTTTCTTTCTTGTCCTCTAGCTCATCTCTTAGATCCTCGAGTTCTTCATCTACAGATGACTCTTTCTCCTCCAGCTCGTCAAGTTCTTCTTCTTTATCTTCGATCGTGTTTTCTGCCTTTTTGATCTCACTCTTGCTTCTCTCTATCTCTTCCTTGAGTTCTTCTCTATTTTCTTTTACCTGGTCGATCCTTTTCTCGAGCTGCTCCTTTTTGTTCTCTTTCTTGTCCAATTTTGAATCCAACTCGTTGATACGCTTATTCAGATCGACCTCGTCTTCTCTCAGATCATTGAGTCGACTCGATAACTCTTCAGGGCTGATCTCTTTTATATTCTCTTTGATATCTTTTCTATCTTCTTTTAGATCTTCGACCGTGCCTTCCAAGTGTTCTACGGAGCTTTCTAACTTCTCTTTTTTCTCCTCCAGCTCCTCTTCTTCCTTCCTCTTCTCTTTTAAGCTCGACTCCTTTTTCTCTATCTTTTTTTCTAAACGTTCTATCGCCGATTCCAGTTCTGCCTCTTTCTGGCTGCTGCTTTCGTTCTTCAACTCCTGCATCTCGTCCTGTATCTTCTGTATCCTTTTCTGGATCTCTTTCAACTCGTTCTGAACCTTTTTCAGGTTTTCCCTGCTGTTCTTGAGATCCATGCTGACCTTATCGACTTCGCCTCTGTCAGGGGCGCTGAAGCCGATCATATTCTTCTTCAATGTTCCTCCTACCATGGCTCCACTTTTTTCGATCTTCTCGCCGTCTAGAGTCACCATCCTGACCCCCCCCATCTGATCTCTAGCTGAGTCGATGTTTTCCATTATCACCGTATCGTGGAAAACATACCAGAAAACGTTCTCGTATTCATCTTCAAAATCGACCAGTTCTATGGCGAAGTCCACTGCGTTGTCGTCTTTCACAGTTCGGAGAGCTTTGCCTCTAGGTCTTCCGCTGCGCATCTTGCTGAGAGGTAAAAACGTCGCTCTTCCGGCGTCATTTTTCTTCAGATGCTTTATCGCCTTCGAAGCGACGGAGTCGTCGTCGACCACGATAGACTGCATCCTTCCCCCCGCGGCGACTTTCAAGGCAGTTTCATACTCATCTTCCACATCAGCTAACTCCGCTATGGTACCGTGTATACCCTCTATTTTGCCCTTATCTCTCGCCTCGAGTATGGTGGAGACCGCTCTGCTGTAGCCCTTCTTAACCGACTTAGCGGCTTTCTTCTGCGCCTCCAATTCTTCGTACTTTCTCTTCAACCGATTTACCCTTTCCTCGAGATCGCTCTTGTCTTCTCTAAGATCTTTTTCCTTTCGCTTTTTCTCGTGAAATTCTTCCTGCAGATCGCTCAATTTTTCTTCATGCTCTTCGTTCTCTTCGCTTATGTCCTCCAGTTCCATCTCCTTCTCTCTTTTCTCGAACTCTATGTCCTCTTTTTCTTCCTCTATCTCGGCTATCTCTTCCATCACCCTGTCGATCTTATCTTTTACCGTCTCCAATTCGATCTTTTTATCGGACAACTTGTCTTTCTTGTCGTCCAATTTCTGGTTAAGCTTGACGGCATCTTTTTTCAATTCCTTTATCCGGTTGTCAGAGTCGGATTGTTTCTCTTCTATCTCTTCGATCTTGTCTTCCAGGTCTTCCAATTCCTCTTGAGCTTCCTCTTTCTTCTCGTCTATCTCTTTTATCTTCTTTTTTATCTCCGCGAGTTCGTCTTTCTTATCTTCGAGTGTATCTTTCAGTTCCTCTCTTTTATCCTCATCCTGTTCTATGGTGAACTTGGCGTCCTCTTTCTTGTCGTCGGCTCTTCCTACCGCCAATCTGAGATCATTTATCTTGTTCTGGAGTTCCTCGCTCTTTTCGCCGCCCTTCTCGTCCAGTTCTTCTTTGAGATCATCTATCCCTTCAGAGATATTTTCCTTCTCTTCCCGATATTCCTCTTTCTTGTCCTTTTTCTTCTCTATCTGCTCTTTGTTTTCCTCTATGTCGTTCTGGATAGATGTGATATGGTTTTCAGTTTCCTGGACCATCTTCCAGTTCTTCTTCTCTTCCGCTTCTGATTTCTTGTCTGACAGTTCCTGGTACCTTAACGCCTTCTTCCTGTCATCCTCCAACTCTTCTACTTGGGTGTTGATCTCATCCAGCAGTATGTTTATCCGTTCAAGATCCTGGGTGACCTCTTCCTTTTTCTCTTCGGCCTCTTCGATCTCTTCATCGTAGTCGCTGATCCCGGACATATCGTCCAATATTTTTCTCCTCTCTGTGGGACCCATCTCGACTATCCTGGCTATGTCACCCTGCTGAACTATATTATAGCCTCCGGAAGATATCCTGGCGTGGCTCAAAAGTTCTTTAAAATCATTCAGCTGAGATGTCCTACCGTTGATATAGAAATAAGAATTGTATCCCTGCTGGTTATCGGATCTTTTTATCTTCCTGGTAAAAGTGACTTCATCTTCGTCTAGAGGTATAGTTTGGTCCTCGTTTTCAAATATAAGGCTGACCTTGCAGTAGTCCGCTGGTTCGCCTTTGTTCCCGCCGTTGAAGATCAGATCTGTCAGACGACTTGCTCTTATCTCTTTTGAACTCTTGGGCCCCAAGACGAATAAAATAGCGTCCGCGATATTTGACTTTCCAGAACCGTTCGGACCTGTTATGTTCGTGTAACCTTCTCTCAGGGGTATCTCCATCTCTCTACCGAACGATTTAAAATTTTCCATCCTGACTTTTTTCAAATACAAATATATCTTCCTCCAAATTACCGGCCGGGGAGGGGGCTAAGTTACAATTTCCCAACTTTTTAGAGTGCATTACGAGCCCATCCCATGGACTTTTTACGTCAGACACATATTACAATATGTCGGACAAAGAAGAGAATGTGGTGGATAGTATAAAAATATTTTGGTTATATTCGATATAAGATCTTTTAGTTTTTAGATCTTCTTAGATCACTGCAGACTCTCATTCTGGATATTTTTGAAAAGTTCTAGAGCCGTCTGTGATTGCATACCGCTGTTCTCTAAGACTGAATCGAAAACAAAGAAAACGGTCATATACTCGTCTGACTCACTAGCTTCGTCCTGCTCTATCTCGATCTCAGTAGAATTCTGTAACATTTTTTACCACTTTTAGCTAGTTCTTGTAAGGATCATTCAGCGACCCATACCTTATACTTGCTGTCTGAGTTCTTCAGTTCATGTAATATCCGATCTTTTATTAACTTCTTTGGTTTGTGTACTAAATCCACTCGATCCTTTAGATCGTCAAAGGAATCGAATTCACCGTCTTTTTCTCTATCATCAAGTATAGCGTCCATCTTTTTCTTCCCCAGTCCGGGTAAAAGTTCCAGCATGTGATATCTTTTGGTTATCGGATGCGCCTCGTTATAGAATTTCAAGAAACGCTCTTCTTCATCATCTATAATATCTTCGATGATGTAGGGGATCTCACTCTGGCCAGCATGGGTTAATTCGTCCCAGCTGATCCGCCTCTTAACATGGTTTATCTTATCTCTTTTATCCATATCTTTTCCGATGTACAGTTTATCGCCTACGACGAAATTTTTTTCTTCCTTCGGGATAAGTTCAAAAAGTTTGAACTCATCTTTTCCAAGCGCCAAGACCAGACTTTCGTGCTTATAGTCCCTGGAATTAGGCCTTCCCTCTGCTAGGTAATCTAGTACGTAGGCGAAATCCTCCATATTTTCCTCCCTCATTTATACTTTTTAATGGTATTTATTATTTCCTCTGCCTCCTCGGTAGACGGGGTATATCGATCCTGCTGGAAGATAGATCTCACGCCCTCCTCATCATCGGGTAAGATATCTGCAGTTTTGTAGATCAGTTCTTCATCCATAAAATCGAAGTTCTCTCTCAGTTCATCCATCAGTTCTTCTATGTCCTCGACCGAGAGTTCTACAAATTTTTCCGCGTGGCTGAGAGCTAGACTCTGTTCATACCTGAGTTCCCTCTCTTCAGATTCCTCTTCGAGTAATTTTTTAACCTCCGCCAAAGTCACAAACTCAGAATCATCTTCTGCCATAAACTTCCCTCCTAATCCATCTTCTCCAGATGTTCTGGCCTTACTATGACTTCCTTTGTTTTGTCCCCATCTTTGACGCTTACCACGAAGGCATCTCCTTGTTCTCCTTCTACCTCGCCTATCTTCCCGTGGAATCTGTTGTGAGGCTGGCCTTTTTGAATACTGGGTTCTATCATTATCTTGACCTTTTCGCCTTCCTCAAACTCCTGTAGAGCTCTGTTTATAGGGATGAGCCCTCTTTTACTGGGGTCCTTTCTTAATATTTTGCGGGTTCCCTGTCTTGTACCTTTCGATCTCCTCATCTTTATTCACTTCCATTAGGATAATGAATTTCTATGACGTCTAGTTCCTCTACTTCACAGATCGTATCTAGCTTTTCAGCCAGATTTGGCTGGGTTCTTCCGCCGTCACCATGGATGAATTCTTTAACGTAAGTTCCGGCTTCACATCTTAAAGTGAGAGCCGCTTTTTTTCCATCCATGGAGTCCAGCTTCAGATCTTTGACCCGGCGCTTTCTAATCTTATCCGCACGCCTATGGTTGACCCTCTCAGGGGTCTCTTGTGAGATTTCGCGCTCACTCAATTCTTCAAGGACCTTTTTAAATTTTGCCCTATCTACACCTTCTCTGCCTAAACTTATCTTAGCCCTGTAAGATTTATCACTCCCGGCCTGCTTAATCTCCTGGACTTTTTCCCTCTCAACCATCTTCAGAGAATCTATCTCTACTCTCTCGTCCCGGTTAGCTCTTTCTTTCCATTTGTCCAGTTCTAAAAATCTTTTCTCTGGATTTTTGATCTCCATGACGAAGGGCCTACCGTTACCGACCATCTTCGCGTCTATATCTTCCCTTCCCATGCCGTGCAGGGTAAAATCTTCGCCCGACGTCATCTCAACGAGTGGTTTTCCGATGATCTCCTCGACGCTCGTTTCGTACATCTTCCCAGTTCCGCCGCACTTTTCGCATCCTTTCCCTCTGCATCTGGTACAGATCCAGGTGGTCTGAGGGATATCTCTCGAGAATTTTTTGTACCTCCCATATATGAAAAGGGGAGAGAGTTCGATCTCAACCGAGTCGAATCTCGTATCGAGGATGGCTTTGATGTCTGGATCTTCAAGGTTCGCCTCCTTATCGATCTCTTCCTCTACCCTTCTCCCCACTTCCCTGTTCACCTCGGTTTTGATGGGTTCCGCTGAAGTGAGGTTAAGTTCGGTCCATATCTTTTCTTCCTTTTCCTCTATCTCCGGATCGATCCTGGATCCCACGAGAAAATCTTCGAATTCAAATCTCTGTAGATCTTCGAGAACTATATCGCTGAACTTCTGTATCTCGTCAAAAAGGTCGTTACAGAGACTGCAGTTAGCGGTCTCTTCAGGCACTTTTTTTCTTTCTTCTTCAGTTCCCAGCATCGCGTAGGCGATCCTCAGACTCTTGCCCCTCTCCTTGTTCGTGATCCCATGACCGAGTTGCGCGAACAAACGGCCGAGACAGTGGTCACAAAGTTCCCTTTCCAATGCGTCTTCCACTTTTTCCAACTTGGTTTTAGCGTTCATGATATCCTTGTCCTACTTTTCGTGCCCCTCATCCACCCAGGTCCTGGGCGATGCTGTGCAATCTCTCCTTGGTCAGAAGTAAAGTCGTAACGATAATGGTGACGAAGGCGGCCTCTATACTGAAGCCCTGCTGTATGAAGACTCCTAGTATGAAAGTTATAAAAAGAGCTACGGGAGTCGTTATACCTATGGTGTGTATCTCATATTTTAGATAAGCGAGCAGGAGCGCGAAGCCGCCGAAGACTATCACCCCAACTTCGATGAGGTGCAGGCCTATCTCGGCGGAGAGGAAGGAGAAAAGAACGCCCGTTATAGAGGTCAGGGGAAAAGTTCGAACCCCGGCTATAACTCTGGGCTTTTTCCTTTTATGCTCTCTCTCCAGCCCTATAAGTCCTCCCATGCCTATAGCCAACAGTATATGAATCACGAAGTTGAGATCGATCACGGCTGAGTTCATCTATTGGATGACATGGAGGACAGTATATTTTTTCTTTTCGGCCAAAAAGAATCAAATACGGCATCTTCAATGGTGATATGATGTTGAAGGAAAAAGCTAGTGAATATCTCTCCCGGGAACCTATCGTCAATTCCTATCAGATCGCCAGACTGAACGAAGAGGAACCAAAAGTTTTCTTAGATGATGAAGAGGATCCATCTGGAGTACTAATACTGAGAGATGAGACCGTTACTCTCAGAGGCCGAAAGATAACGGTTCAAGACCTGCTCTCCGGAAAATTAGAAAAAAGTAAGGAGTACAGATTTCATGCGGTTGATCACCAGTCTTTCAAAGCCGCCGAGGACGTGATCGAGATAAAGGACGACAGGCCCACCTGGATGCTGGTCCGTTTGTATGAAAGCCCGAGTGAATCAAAAAGTGACGTGAAGCCATTGGAAGAAAAGGACGCCTCGGTGATAAACGAATACTGGGGCCTGGGCTCGGATGACTCCACGGACTACATAGAAAGTAGGATCGATCAGGGGCCCGCTTACGGCATCAGGAAGGACGGAGAACTGATAGGGTGGTGTCTTACCCATTTCGTGACTGAAAGAGCCATGGTGATGGGTATGCTGCACGTGAAAGAAAAGTGGAGAAGGAAAGGATTCGCCGAAGATCTTACTGAAGCTCTATGTGAGGAAGCTGAAGAGAAGGATCTGGTCCCCGCAGTACAGATCTTCAAAGATAATGAACCATCTTTGTCTCTTGCGGAGGATCTCGGCTTCGAGAAAAGGGCAGAACATCACTGGTTCAGCGGCGTCAAAAAATAAGGAAATTTTTTCTCCTCGGTGGAAAAAGAAATATACGACCTAGATATATGAATCTGGAGCATGCGGATAAGACAGCCCATCGTGAGTGTTCTCGGCCACGTTGACCACGGGAAAACTACATTTTTAGACAGGGTGAGAGGAACGACCGTTCAGGAAAGAGAAGCGGGAGCCATAACTCAACATATCGGCGCCACCGAGATCCCGGTAGAGTCTTTAAAAGAGGCCTGTTCTGACCTCGGCTGCAACATCGATTTTTCATTACCCGGCCTTCTTTTCATCGATACACCGGGCCATCATTCGTTCATCAACTTACGGTCCCGTGGAGGAGCGCTGGCTGATTTAGCCGTTCTCATAGTCGATATAAACGATGGGTTCATGCCGCAGTCTTTAGAGTCTCTAGATATCTTGAAGAGAGAGGAAACTCCTTTCGTGATAGGAGCTAACAAACTGGACAAGGTCCCGGGATGGAGGTCCGAAGATAAACCGTTCGTTAAAAACTTTCAGAATCAATCTGAAGATGCAAAAGACAGGATGACCGACGCTCTTTATGACATGATAGGAGATCTTTACGACAGGGGATTTTCATCGGACAGATACGACAAGCTGGAGAACTTTTCTAAGAATATAGGCATAGTTCCCATGAGCGCAAAGACCGGTGAGGGTATAGAGGATTTACTCATGACATTGATCGGTCTGGCCCAGACTTACTTGGAGGACGAGATCTCGGTCGAGGAGGGCGCGGGGGAAGGCACCGTTCTAGAAGTGAAGGAAGAAGTAGGCCTCGGCACCACCCTGGATACGATCGTCCATGAAGGTGTTTTCGGGAAGAACGATGAGATCGTTTTAGGGACCAGGAATGAACCGATACACACCAAGATAAAGTCCCTCATGAGACCTAAAGCGATGGACGAGATAAGGGATCCCAGTGAGAGGTTTGAAGAAGTCGGGGAAGTGGGTGCCGCCGCTGGCGTTAAACTCGTCACACCCGAGTGTGAAGGGGTATTGGCTGGGGCGCCGATACTGAGCGTTGAAGGAAAAAACGCTGACGAGATCATCGATCGGGTCAGAAAGGAAAGCGAAGTCAGCGTCGAGACACAGGACGACGGGGTCATAATAAAGGCGGACGCTATTGGATCGCTGGAAGGATTGGCCTATGAATTGGAGGAAGCAGAGTTACCTGTTTTGAGAGCTTCCGTCGGTGATATCTCCCAAAAAGATATCGTGGATGCGGCGACCGTTAAGGAACCGCTTCACAGGGTCATACTCGGTTTTAATGTGGATATCTTACCCGATGCGAAAGAAGAATTGAAAGAAGTTGGCGTAAAGGTCTTTCAGAACGACGTCGTCTATAGACTCGTAGATGAGTATGAGGAGTGGAAAGAGGAGAGAAAGAAGGAGATCGAGGAAGAGAGAAGAGCGGAAGTGGTTCATCCGGTCAAGTTCAGGATACTGGAAGATCACATGTTCCGGAGGTCTAAACCTGCGGTGGTAGGCGTTCGCGTGCTGGCTGGAACTCTGAGGCCCGATAGAAGGGTCTTGAAGAAGGACGGAGAAGTCGTAGGCCGTATAAAGAGTATAAGGAGCGGCGAGCAGTCTTTAGATAGCGCGGAACAGGGTGAGGAAGTGGCTATAGCCATATCGGGCGTCACGGTGGGAAGACAGATAGAGGAAAGGGAAGAGCTCTATGTCGATATACCGGAAGGAGACGCTTCTACTCTCAGAGACCTGGATCTGACCTTCGATGAAGAAAGGATACTGGAAGAGGTCAGGGATATAAAGCAGGAAGAAGAACACTTCTGGGGTTTATGATGTTATTCTTTTACGGCCATCTTGGCGAAGACTTTACAATCTCTGACTATGTAATCTAGAACTGCGTACTCGTTCGGCTGGTGTGCCAGCACTTCGTTCGAACACCAGACCGCGGTCGGTATGTCTTTTTCTCTGAAGTACTTCGCGACGGTTCCTCCGCCGATACCTGCGACTTCTGGTTCGAAGAAAGTTATGTCCTCTATCGCCGATTTTAGATCTTTTATGACTTCAGAATCTTCCGGTGTACCTTCCGGTGCTTCGCTCTCTCTCACGTATTCTATATCTATCTCCGCTTTCGTCTCATCTTCGAATTCGTCGGCCGCTCCCCTGAAGACTTTTTTTACTTTTGATAGGGAGATCGACGGTAATACTCTACAGTCGAAGAACTGGGTCTCTTTCCCCGGTACCGAGTTCACGTTGGGGACGTTAGCCAGCCTTTTCGTGGGTTCGAAGGTACTGACCGGCGGCGAGAAAAGATCGTCTTCATCATCGAACTCATGCCGGAGTTCTTCGTCAACTAGATTTTGATATCTAGCGATGATCCTGTTCGCGTTTACGGTCTGACCGGGCATGGCCGCGTGCCCCTGCTTTCCGTGCACTTCTATCTTGGTCCACAGACCGGACTTTTCCACTATCTCTATCTTTTTTCCTTTTTCTTCGCTGTGGTCCGGAGCGATCACCAGGTCGTCTTCATCTACGACTCCTTCGTCAAGGATGTGTTTCACTCCGTACTCGCTTCCCGTCTCCTCATCGGAGACCATCATCACTTTTATGGTATAGTGCGGCTTTACCTCGGCTTCAGAAAGCGCCTTGACCGCGTATATACTCGCAACTAGTTCCTGCCCGTTATCTTCGGATCCCCTGCCGTATATCTTCCCATCTTTGAAAACAGGGTCAAACGGATCCGTATCCCACTCGTCTAGATCGCCCTCTGGAACGATATCCATGTGGGTGACTATCGCCAGGCTTCTGTCTACTTTTCCCTCTTTCGTTGCCACTATGTTGGGCCTTATGCCGCTCTGTACACGTTCGTCTTCCGCATCGTATCTTTCAATGGAGTCGAAACCAAAATCATCGAGGATCTTCATCAGAAAGTCCGCTTTCTCTTTTTCCCCTTCACCGTCGTTGTCGGGACCGATAGCCGGTATCCGGATCAGGTCCATCAGTGTCTCCTTCATCTCTTCTCTGTTGTCTTCCACTTTTTGTAGAACTTCATCCATATTATAACCTCAAGTTTAGATGTACAAGAAGAGTAAATCGTCAGACGGATATAAGTTTTAGGCCGGTAAAGGATGGTTCTCGTAGTCTTTCTTTACGTCCTCTCCAGTGAGATCGAGGTAGATCTGGGTGGTGGTCAGCGAGGAGTGACCTAACATCTTCTGGACACTCCTCAGATTCATACCCGATTTTAAGCAGTGTACGGCGAAACTGTGTCTCAGCATGTGCGGGTAAACGTTCTTTTTGATGTCCGTCTTGTCGGCGTATTTTTTTACTATCCTCTCTACTTGTCTCGTTGAAAGAGGTTCGTTCCTCTGGGAGAGTATAAGGACGCCTTCTTCCGCATCATCTTTGTATAGCTGGATCAGGTCTAATGTATCGTCGTCTATGGGCACGACCCTGTCTTTGTCCCCCTTACCTCCTCTTACGGTTATCATACCTTCCTCGACATCTATATCTTCTATCCTCAACGAGGTCAGTTCCGAAACTCTAAGGCCGCATCTGTATAAAATACGCAGGATCAACCTGTCCCTGGTCTTTTGTCTCTCCGGCGCGTTCAGAAGTTTTCTTACTTCGTCTTCCTTCAGGTATTTAGGCAGTTTTTTTCCCATTGACCCACCATGTCTGACATTACGTATGACAAAATAGTCGCTTCAACATATAAAAAGATTTTGGGGGCCTAACGAAACTCGGGGTAAAAATATTTATACCAATATCAGCACTGGAATAGACCCTACTTGGGCCTGTAGCTCAGCCAGGTTGAGCGATCGGCTCTTAACCGATAGGTCTGGGGTTCGAATCCCCACAGGCCCGCTCTTGGGATGAGGACCCTTGGGTTCGTGAGTCAATCTCTGATTGACGAGCTGTTAGAATCGTGAGTTTGGCGAACGATTCTGACTAGAATCCCCACAGGCCCGCTCTTGAACGTTTGGTTCGCTACGTTCTCGTACTTTAGCGCTCATTTTTCTGTTGTTATCTTCCTTCAATCGCGTTAGGAGCTGCACGTTTGCACGCAGCACTGGGTAGTTCTAGGTTGATGAACTGGTCGGAGAAAAAAGATCTATTATGAAAAATATACATCATCTTCAAAACTTAAGTCACGGGAGAAAAGGGATTATGATCTGTATAGTTTCAAGTTTGATACTTAATTAATACTTAACCAACTAGATACAATGTTCAGTATCGGACTATCCTGTCTGAATTGTTTAAAACGAACAGAGTAAACAAAAATGGATTACGAAAGTATTTTATTCTCTGACTCTAATATACTTTCGTGACAGGAGGAAGTGAATGCTGGCCGTCAGCGTAAGCATAGGACAGTCGCGTTCGTGACGTGACGAGAACAAGACGCTTGGTATGTGCGTGAAAGGCGGCGCTCCCACGACGTCTTCAAGCGGCGGAGTTTTCTCCTTCACGCTTCCGACTCCTCTACGCACGAACTTCCCTTGCGGTACAAACGGTTTTGCGGGTCCCCACCTCCGTCTCCGACTTCAACTCACTGCAAAACCCGTTTTTTCTTCCCCCTTATAGATAGTCAAGTAAAGATGCTTAGAAGTTGTTGGTAATTGTTAAATCTTCTCGAGGATGAGACCATAATTTTCTAGTCTTTCGAAGTCGTTGTCCCCTGATTTTAGGGCAAGATCATGGGCCATGGCGCTGGAAGCCACCAGCAAATCTGCATCAGGGAGTATATCTCCATCGCTCTTTAGGCTACTGTAAAGGTCACAGTAACTCAAGATCACTTGATTCTCCATACCTATCACGTCGAAGCTCTCTTCAAGTAATCGCTTGATATTTTGTCTTTTGGCTTCTTCTACACCTCTAACCACTTCGATAACTGTGATGACTGAGATAGCTCCTCTTTCAAACTCTTTTTTCCTCAACATATCTATTATCGCGCTTGTATCGAATAGGTATTGTGTATCTTTCATTTTAGTTCAAACCCCTGCCTGAATTTCTCGCTCGATTCAAGGATTCTCTCGAGTTCTTCTTCAGAGAGTTCTTCTACAAGTTCATCGAAAGCCCCCTTAGATCTTTTTTCTTTGGCCTCTTCATATAAGTTTTCAAGGAAATCCCCCCACTCTCTATCATCCTTTGCTTTTTCAAGTTCCCTTTTTACATCTTCGGGAACGGAGATGGTTTTGTATTTGCTCATCTTATCACTTCATAACTACATAGTCACATAACTATAAAAGTTTATCCCCAAAATTCTTCTATAAAATTTCTAGTTCTAGATTTTCCTTGATCGTGGAGTTTAACAAATTGGAACCCGAAAGTGTTTTATTCTCTCCTGCATATACCAACGTACATCGGAGACAGGCAGGTTGCCGGAGGGCTGCATGACAAGTCGTTCGATTTATCCAAAGAGAAAAAGGTACCTTTCCCATCTTTAGTGGCGAACGCCGTTAAGGTCCTGATAATCTATATCGTCATAACGATGGACCTAGCACAGCTTGGCATCGAGGTCCCCGTGCTGTACCTCGCCTTCGGCATCATACTCGGCGAGCTGATGATAGGCCTGGGTGCGGGCTTTGCCTTCGGTATAAAAGACGTGAGCAGGAACATGGGCGGCTACCTCCAGGTGAACGAGGTGCTAAAACCGGGCGAGGATATAAAAGTAGGCGAGTACACGGGAACGGTCAAGGAGATAACGAGGTATAACGTGATAATCAGGGACGACAAAGGCAACCAGAAGGCGATCCCCAACAAGTACCTAGTTGAAAATACCGTGACGACCTTCTCGGATTAATACCCCCTTCTTTTTTTCTTTTATATATTGAAAGACATGACTTCTTTGTACATTTTATCTTTTAGAATCAGATGATCCAAGTATCACTCTTTTAGCTATAGGCAGCGTGGTCTATCGACGAAGAAGAACAAACATTGACACTCTCTTCCACGGGATACAAGTACGAGTTCAAGGACTGGGGGGATAAATTGATCCTAGAAGGGACGGGAAATACATCTGAAGAACTGGTCTTTCAGAAAAAGGCCCGCCGCAGCCCTATCGAGAGAGGAGATCTCGAATGATCTTTCCCTATGATCTCTTTTAGTTTCCACTAGAGCAAGTATTTGAAGAGACTTTTACTCCTAACCACTATTAGGAACTAGAAAAACTATATAATAATGTACTATTTTGTACAAGTATGTGGGAAATAAGAAAGCATTTCGAAGATTATTCTGCTCGGCAGAGGACGGCTAAGTTCTTTTTGGAAACGGGTCTGAGCGTGAAAGAAGGGGAGGTATACTGCAACGGCGTCGAGATGTCCCCTTCCCGGATCGGCCGCGTTCTAGATGTAGATAGAAGGACGGTAGGAGCGACAGTAAAAACTATCGAGGACTCGGAAGAATTATCAAAGATCTTTTCTGAGCTCAAGGCGACCGCCTTTTTCAAAGAAGTAGCGAGAGATATCGATGCGGGACTGATAGAGATCATTCCAGAAGATCCACACGGCGTCGGTATCCTTGCCCAGGTAGCTACTAAGATAGCAGATATAGGAATCAGCATCAGGCAGTGTATCACCGAAGATCCAGAGTTCACGGAAGAAGCGAAATTGTACGTGATAACTGAATCATCGGTGCCCGCGGAGGTCGTCGAGGATATAAAAGAAGTGGAAGGGGTTGAGAGCGTCGTCGTATATTGATGTACAAAATTGTACACAAAAGTATTAAATAAAACATTGGGTTTTCCTATTCTATGACACGAAAAGAAAGGGATTTAGTTTGGCGATGTTAGCCCCATAAAGGGAGCCACGCCCATCCCGATCTTTTTTGATAGCTACTCCTATCGCTTCATTTTCCAAATTTTCCTATCTAGTGAAAGATTTGACCAAATTTTTTCCAACATAAAAGGAGGAAAAACAGATGAAGAATGAAAAAGAACGATATGACCTATCTCCGAAGGAACTACCAGAAAAATGGTACAACATAATACCGGACCTACCGACACCGCCGCCCCCACCGAAAGATCCAGATGATGGACCTTCTCGCATGGACAATTTGAACAAAGTATTCAGCAAGGGAGTTCTAGATCAGGAGATGTGCGAAGATAGGTATGTAGAGATACCAGAAGAAGTGAGAGAGTTATATCGACAGGCCGGAAGACCGAGACCACTGATCAGAGCTAGGGGTTTAGAAGAAGAACTAGAGACACCAGCTAAACTCTACTATAAATCCGAATTCGAGAGTCCGACCGGGAGCCACAAGGTGAATACCGCTCTACCCCAGGCTTTCTATGCAAAGCAGCAAGGTATCGAACGCCTGACAACCGAGACCGGCGCCGGGCAATGGGGTACGGCCCTGGCCTACGCCTGTTCTCTGGTCGGATTAGATATCACCGTATATTGGGTCAGAGCGGCTTCATCCTGGAAAGAAGAACGGAGAAATCTGATGCAGTTATACGGCGCAGAGGTCCATGATTCCCCGAGCACTCAGACGAAAATCGGTAAGGAGATGCTCAACGAAGATTCAGATCATGAGGGGTCTCTAGGTATAGCTATCTCAGAGGCTTTACAGGACGCAAAAAGAGATGAAAACGCCGCTTACTCCCTCGGCTCAGTACTCAACCACGTTCTGCTGCACCAGACCATAATCGGTTTGGAGACGAAAAAACAGTTCAAGATGGCCGGGGACTATCCAGACGTTGTGATCTCCTGCGTGGGCGGAGGAAGCAATTTCGGCGGTTTAGCCATTCCTTTCGCGGCGGACCGTATCAACGATGGTAAAGAAACAGAATTCATAGCCGCCCAGAGCGAAGTCGCCCCGAACTTGAACGGAGATTATCGTTATGACTTCGGCGACTATGCGGAACAGACACCATTGATGAAGATGTTCACACTCGGTCATCAGAGTGCGATGCCTTCGATAAAAGCCGACGGACTCCGCTATCACGGAGCAGCGCCTATAATCAGCGCTCTAAAAAATGAAGGTTTCATAGACACCATAATATTTCCGCAGGATGAAGAATACGTCTTCGATAGAGCTAAGACGTTCATCCAGTCAGAGGGGTTCTTACCCGCTCTCGAGTCAGCTTACAGCGTGGCCGCGGCGATAGATAAGGCTAAAGAATGCAAAAGAAAAGGAGAGGAAAAAACCATCGTGTTCAACGTCAGCGGTAACGGCTTCATGGACATGGAAGGTTACAGAGATGTCTTAGGTCTCGGATGAACCCCCTTCTTTTTTAATAATTTATCGAGAAGATCATTCACGGTATCGACATCTAGTCCGATTTTTATGAACTCGAAATTGCCTTCGTACCTGGAGTTATAATTATCCACCAGAAGTTGATCTGATGAAGTATCTCCAACGTAGACGCCGTTTTCTTCCCCTACGAGTTCTTTCAATGCCCTAGGATCCGGCTTCAAGAAAGTATCTCTAGTCACATATTCATCAAATTCGTATCCGATGATATCCTCCGCTAGGTCCAGTTCTAATCTGTCCCTACCGGTAACAACACCGATCTTGAATTTTTCTTCAGCTCGTCTCAACAGTTCTAGTCGAACGATCGGTTTTTCTTTTCTCCAAAGTCCTTCAAGATCGAACCTATTCTTTTCATACTTTTTCCCGAGATAGAATGAATTAAAAGTCCTGACCAATTTACTCTCTTCTACTTCTGCGTCCCATTCTCTTCTAACCCATCCGATACCTTTTCCGTCTTGAAAATTTTCAACCAATTCTCCTAGAGAATCGAACTTTTTCAATCCTATAATCAGTGATTCGGTCAATTTGAAGTCATCCCCGAAGACGCCTTTTTCTCTGAGTTTTCTGATATCGTTCAAAGAGAGCTCGTTCTCCCGATCATTTAACAAAAAATTTACAGTTTTCCTGACGGCATCGTCGAAACTTTGAGAGACGTCTATCAAAACTCCATCGATGTCGAACACGATCCACGTCGTCATCTTTTTTCCCCTATAAAATCGTTCAAGGCCGAGATGAGCATATCGTTCTCGTGATCTTTCCCCACCGTTACCCTTATCTTGCCTTCTAACTCACCTTTCATCTTTCGGACGTAGATATCTCTCTCTTTCAGGTAATCATAAGCATCTAGGTCAAGTAAAATGAAATTTGTATCGCTCGGGTGTGCGTAATTTTTGAATTCATTGATGATCCTTTCCCTTTCATCCACGATCCGATCAATGCTTTTTTGGATGGTATCTTTATTCTCTAGTGCCTTTATGGCTATTTTTATAGAGAGTACGCTGAGAGAGTAAGGAGTTCTGATACTTCTTAGAGAATCGATCATTTGGGGTGAACCGACTGCGTACCCGACTCGAAGTCCAGCAAGAGCGAACGCTTTAGATAATGTCCTCAAAACTATTAAGTTGTCATATTCTTCTATCAGGTCCAAGAAAGAAGTGTCAGAGAACTCGGCATAAGCCTCGTCTAAGATCACGAGATTATCCGTTTCTAAAACGTCGATTATCTTTTCTCTCGGTTGAACGTTCCCAGTTGGGTTGTTCGGTGAACATATACATACGATACTTGGTTCTTTCATATGATCTCCCGCGCAAGATATCTCGAAATCACCGTCTAAAGGAATCCTGTTGACCGTTAAACCTTCTCTTTTCGCATAGAAAGAATACATTGCAAAAGTTGGTGGATTGATCACCACTTTTTCGCTCTTGAACAGTTGGTATATGAGCGGTAGTAAGGGATCAGTTCCATTACCTAATACGATATTTTCTTTTGACGATCCTATATATCCGGCGAGTTTTTCTCGTAAGACGACCGGGTCTATAGGTGGATAACGGTTCAAGGGGGTTTCTTTCAATTCCTCGAAGATCTCATCCTTGAAATTCTTTGGTAGCCCGAAAGAATTCTCGTTCTTATCGAGGTGTATACCCTCTTTTTCTTCTCTGCCTTCATAACCCTCGAACCGCTTGAGCCTGTCAGCTATCTTCATTGCCTACGCCCCCTCAACTCTTCCATCACATCCTTAAGTTCGATATCTTCAAAGGACAATTTTACCAGGAGATGGTACAGCAGATCCGCGCTTTCAGAGATCATCTTTTTTCTCTCGTCTGCGACCAAGACCTCTATAGATTCTTCACCCAGTTTCTTGTTGATCTCCTCCTCGCCATCAGAGAACAGACTCGCCGTGTAGGAGCCTTCTTTAGGCTGGACCTTCCGGTCCTTGATCACTTCTTCCAATTCCTTCAATGTATTCAATGAGTAATCGATTTGTTTACTATTCTCATCTCCAGGTTCTTCCTCGGTAAGTGATCTGAAGAAGCAGCTGTGATTACCCGTATGACATGCATCGCCGCTCTGTTCTACTTTCATCAAAAGAGCATCTCTATCGCAGTCTACATCGATCTCTTCAACTTTTTGGAGGTTCCCGCTGACTTCACCTTTCATACGTATCCTTTGTTTGCTCCTAGAATAGTAGTGGGCTTTTCCCGTTTCCAAAGAAAGCTCGAGCGCTTCCTTGTCCATGTAAGCTAGAGTGAGTACGGTACCGTCCGAATCCTGAGCTATAACTGGTATAAGACCGTCCTCGTTCCAATCTAGATCTTCAATATCTAACATGTATATCTCTCCTTTTCAGATAGGATTTTAGTTCAAAAACGTTCCATTCTTCGTAATGAAAGATGGACGCGGCTAATGCTGCACTGACCTCGGTTTTATCGAACACCTCACTAAAATCTTCTGCTGATCCCGCCCCTCCAGAAGCGACCACAGGGATATCAACAGCGGAAGAAATCCTCTTTAAAAGAGGTATATCGAAACCTTCCTTTGTACCGTCTCTGTCCATCGACGTCAAAAGTATCTCTCCGGCCCCTAGATCCTCAGCTTTATGAGCCCAACTCACTGCATCCATATCTCTTCTTTTAGTACCGCCGTGCGTGTAGATTTTCCACTCTTCACCTTCTTTTTTCGCGTCTATTGCCACAACCAGATTCGAGGAACCGAGAACATCTGAGCCCTCTCTTATGATATCCGGGTCTTCGACAGCCGCCGTATTGATGAATATTTTATCTGCACCATTTCTGATCAGTTCGGTCATCTGATCGGTGGAATCGAGTCCGCCGCCAACGGTGAAAGGTATATGGATCTCGCTCGCTACTTCTTCTACCAGATCGAACAGTATATCTCTACCTTCATTAGTCGCTGAGATGTCTAGGAAAACGATCTCGTCTATGCCTTCCTCTTCATAACGTTTAGCCAGTTCTATCGGGTCTCCAGCGTCTCTGATATTTTCAAAGTTTATGCCTTTCACTACTCTACCTCCTTTGATATCTAAAGCCGCGATTATGCGTTTAGCCAGCATCAGAAAGTCCCTCCTTCAATTCTGCTAGATCGATCTCATCCTCATAAAGAGCCCTTCCGATGATGCAGCCGTCGAATCCCACTTCGTCCAAATAATCTATGTCATCTTTAGAAGCTATGCCGCCTGCATAGATGGCTTCTTTTCCTTCAGGCACCAAGGGCAATTCCTCGATACCTTCTAGTAAACCGTCCTTCTCAGTCATGGTGTAAATTAATCTATCTACATGGGAGTTTAAACGATCAAGGCCTTCGTCTAGATCCATATCCAATGTAGTCCTCCACCCTTCGACGGCTAGGTTTCCGCTTTTTATGTCTAAACTGACCATTATCCCTTCAAATCGCTCCGTCAAACCACTCATGAAATCTTCATCAAAGGCTCTCGTGCCGATTATCACGTTCTCGACTCCAGCTGAGTATGCTCTTTTCACGGAGGAGAGTTCTCGAAAACCCCCTCCGATCTGGACTTCAATATCGTAAGAATCGATGATCTTTTCAACCACATCTAGGTTTCTAGGCTCTCCATCAAAAGCCCCTTCAAGATCGACCATGTGGATCTTACCCACATGATCACTGAATTTCTCAGCATATCTCATCGGATCTCCATAAGATCTCATTTTTGTTTTATCTCCCTGTTCGAGTCTCACGGCTTCTCCGTCATAGAGGTCTATAGCCGGGTATATCTTCATGGCTCATCACCACCAAGTGAGCTAAAATTCTCTAGTAATCTTAGTCCGTTCGAGCCCGATTTTTCCGGGTGAAACTGCGTTCCATACATATTACCGGATCTTATAACCGCTGGAAACACCGTCTTCTCATCACTGTTCAGGACTTCTGTTTTTCCTATGATCGGTACCTCGGTATCAACGTAATAAGAGTGGGTGAAGTAAAAGAAAGACCGGTCGGTTATACCGTTAGATATAGGAAAATCGGAGTCGAATTTTACAGTATTCCAGCCGATGTGAGGAGAGCTAGCTCTATCTAATCCTTTAACTTCTCCTTCCAGTATCTCTAATCCTTTGGCTTTCCCTTCTTCGTTGTAGCCGAACAGGAGCTGCATCCCTAGGCAGATACCCAAGAACGGTTTTCCGTCTTCGATAAAATCGGAGATAACCCCTTTTAACGGATTCAGTTTTTCTTTTACCGTACAAAAATTACCGACGCCCGGGACCACCATCTTATCCGCTTTCTCGATCCGATAGGGATCGTCTGTTACCGTGCCTTTTAACGGCCTTTTCACGTTGGATATGTTGCCTATACCAAGGTCCACTATAGCAATCATAATACCCCTTTAGTGCTTTTCAGCCCATCTGATCGCTCAACGGCCCGGGACAGAGCCACTCCAAGAGCTTTGAATCCCGCCTCTATGACGTGATGCGAATTTCTCCCGCTGAGCTTTTTGAGGTGTATGGTAGCGGACAGATTTCTCGAAACACCGTTCAAGAACTCTCTAACCAAAGCTCCATCAAAACCTTCTTCACCGTATTCGGAATCCAAGTTCATTTCCAGATAGATCCGGGAGATATCGACAGATGCTAAAACCAGTGCGTCGTCCATCGGTATGATAGCGTTGCCAAATCTCTGTATCTCTTTTTCATCTATTTTTTCCTTCAATACCTTACCTAGGAGTATTCCCATATCTTCCCAGAGATGATGCCTTAAGTCCCATTCAGCCTCTATTTCGACTTTCTCTTCCATGTAAAAGAAGAGCGTCTCCAACAGGTGGTCTAAAATATCGTCTCCTGTTGAGATATCTATCCGGTCTTCTCCAAGATCTATCCTCATGTTGACCTCTTCAGTTTTCCTCTGCATTTTTTCTCGCCTCTATCGATCTTTTGTGACATTCCATATCTTCCATACGAGATAGCTTGATACCCAACTCTTTATTCCGCTTATAATCCATCCTACCGGCTTCAGCTACGCTTATCTTTTTGACGAAGTCATCGACAGTCAGGACAGATTCAAACCTAGGCGCTCTTCCAGTAGGTAAGACGTGGTTGACGCCTAGGAAATAATCTCCCGCTGCAACAGGAGTAAACTCGCCCAGATAAACGGCTCCGGCGTTCTTGACATATCTGAGTAAATCTCTAGGATTTTCAGTCAATATCTCAAGATGTTCTGGGGATATCTCGTTCACCTCTTCTACACATCTAGATAAGTCTTCCAACACCTCTACATCCACTTTTTCCCCTTCAACGCTCTCGGCTAGGTCGGAGGAAGTCGTGAGCAGCCAGGCCTTTGCTTCGTCATCATGTTCCAGTTGAGCCAGAATATCTGCCTTTACATGATCTTCATCCGCGTTCTCATCCGCAACTATCGCTATCTCTGATGGGCCGGCTAAACTGTCGATACCGACCTGTCCATACACTTGCCTTTTTGCCTCGTTGACGTACTTATTCCCGGGGCCGAAGATCTTATCAACTTTCTCCATGCCCACTCCGTATGCCATAGCTCCTATCGCCTGGGCGCCGCCGATCTTGTAAACTTCGTCTATACCAAGTTTTTCAGCTATATAGAGCATCCTCGGATCTATACTACCTTCTACCGGCGGTGTCGTAACGACTATCTCCTCGACCTCCGCGAGAACAGCGGGAACCCCGACCATTATCAGTGTAGAAGGTAGTGGTTTTCCACCCGGTACATAGACGCCTATTCTCTCGATTGGCCTCTCAACCAGGCCGAACAAAGAATCCTCGATAGGATAAATATCGCTTTCCTCTATTTGTTTCTCGTGGACTCTTTTTACCCTATCGATGATATCATCTATCACTTTTTTGTTCTTTTTTTCCAAACCTGAAAATTCGGATTTTTTGACCCGCAGCTCTCCCTCGTATCTATCAAATCTCTTAGAGTATCTTTTTAGGGCTTTCATGCCTTCCTCTTCGATTTCTTTTAGAATTTCACCTACGTATCTTTCCAGATCCATCTTTACACCTCTTTTAGCTTCTCAACGAGTTCATTTATCTCTTCAAACCTGACCTTCTGTGAAATTCTATTGACCATAAATAAAGCTGAAACGTCCATGATCTTCTCGATCTCTACCAGATCGTTCGCTTTCAGGGTTCGGCCTGTTTCCACTATATCGACGATGGCGTCGGCTATGCTGATCCTAGGAGCCACTTCGACAGAACCGTCTAACCCCACTATTTTGATCGAAATATTCATCTCTTCGAAATATTCAGAGGTCAGGTTAGGATATTCAGTAGCTATGGTATATCCTTCAAAATCTTCAACGCTGACATCTTTCTCTTCAGGGACGGCAACGCTCAATCGACATCTACCGAAATCTAATTCGATGGGAACGAACACGTCGCTTTTTCTTTCCTCTAGAACATCTGAACCGGCGATCCCTATATCGATCCCATGCTCTACGTAGACCGGCACGTCACTTGGTTTGGATAGAACGACCTTATTTCCATCTACGCTCTGTACCAGTTCTCTGTTCTTTTTGAGATCAAGATCGATGCCCGCTTCTTTAAGGTATTTCATGGTATTATCCATCAATCGACCTTTAGGTAGAGCTATACTCAGATCCATTATATCCCCATCCTCACTTTTTCTCCATCTTTGACGAGTTCTCTCGCCCTTTCATAAGAAGCTTTGAGATCTCCATCTACTTCGACGAAATCATCGTCTTCTTCGATCTCATAGATTTCAGAGATAAGTTCTAGATTCAAAGCAAAGCCGCATCCGTGAGAGCCGCCTACTCTGTATTCTCCTCCGGCGCCTATAGGAAAACCCACTCTAGGTGAATAGATCTCGAATATTATATCATCATAATAGGGCAGAGGTCTCACTGTGCCTAGATCGGCATAAAGTCGTTCATCGTCTATCAAATCCATCAATCGATCGATCTTTTCAAATCCGCACCTCTTATCTCTAAGATTTAAGAGGTTCCAAAGCTCTTCCTTTTTATCCAATGGGATGGATAGATCATCGATAAGACTCAGATTTCTTCGTCTGAGAGCCTTAAAGATCTCCTCTTCGTATTCTTTGATGTCCTCTATGGTCTTTCTCCATATCTCCAGACTGCCCACATCTACGTAGAAATCTTCGATATCTAACCGCTCTAGTACCGATATCAAGATGTTCAAGATCTCTACTTTATTCTTCAAGGTATCGTCACAGAGATATTCTATTCCAGCTTGGAATGTCCCATTAATACCGTCCAATATCTCTCTCAAGTAGAACTTTCTGATCGGTAAGCCGTCTTTAAAACTGAGAGCGATCTGCGAGGTCGGGTCCGGTTTCACCGCGTAAAATTCGTTCTCATACGTTATCTTCAAGCCTTTTTTAAGATCCTCGTCGTGTTCTGCTACGCTCGGTAAAAATATCTCTTTATATCCCCATCTCTTGAAAACACTTCTTACTTCGGCCGCTATACTATCCAATCTCTCCGACTCAGAAAAGATATCTTTCTTCATAATATCACCTTGAAAGAATTCGCCTTAAATGTCCCTCTAAAAGAGCTTTTAAAATATGCCTCAACAAAACAAAAAGAGCCTCTATCTAAAAATCGCAGGTTTTCAAGCTTCTGCAGGATGAACCCGACCAAGATGAGCGAACCTGTCTTTACCCTCGCGATCTCGGGAAGGGAGGCCTTTTTCTCTGCATCCTGCGGTTTCGCTCATCTTTGTTCGCCGATGTGGTTTATTGCACTATGATATAAATATTTTTCTATGCATTTGAGTAGTGTATATCATAGCAGATCGGCGGGTGTGATTATCTTCCAATTCTTTTCTTCATCCTTTATCATGACAGCTCTATACTTTTTTTCCTTAAGAAGCTCTATCACTACCGATTTTGGACTTTTTGCCGGTAGGATGGGGAATGAATGTTTCATGACCTCTTTCACTTTTTTATCCCGTTTTGTTCCGACCGCATCTCTACTCACGACCATACCCACATATTCATCTCCATCTTTCACCGGGATCTGGGAGAAGTCGTTCTTCAGCATCAATTCTACGGCCTCGCCGACAGTATCATCGATATCTACCGATATGATATCATCGTTCGCATAATCTCCTGCAAATTCTATCTCTTTTTCCTCTTCCAATACTTCGTATATCTTCTTCACGGCTTCGTAATTCGGTACGTTCTCTTTTCTCTCTAATTTGGCTATCAGTGATTGTGACACCTCTGCATTATCCGCTAATCTTTTCTGTGACCATCCCAGGTCCTTTCGTCTTGCTCTTATCTCTTCAACCAAGGTATCGAGATCCAGGAACATGTTATCATTATTATTTTAATAATTTATTCTCTTCCTCAAGTATTATGAGAATTACTTATGCTTTTCGCTCTCGGATCGAAAAATACCATTAGAGACCTTTAATGGCGGGGAAGGAACACAAAAAAAGGTTCCCCATCGATTTAGATCCTCTATCATCTTTTCACCTCTTCTACTATACTTTCAGAAAGATCGTGATCATCTCCAGGTATGATATGGAGACCTACATCCACGTCGAGAGAATCTTCTTTTATCCTATTTTTTACAAAATCGAATATATCGAGAACCGTATCTATAGAAAGATCTCTAATCTCGTCAGTCCTTTTCATCTCTTTCAATAGAGAGTCGGGCACCTCGACTTGAGGGATATTTTCAGCTATGTATCTTATCTCCTCGAAAGAAGAAACCGGCCGTACGCTCATCAAGATAGGCGGGCAGTCATCAACTTCTCTAGAGAGTTCCTCGATAAAAGAATATATCCGATCTTTATCATATACGATCTGCGTTTGAAGAAAATCTACCCCGTTCTTGATCTTGTTTTTCGTGTATCTTAACTCGTTTTTTCTTCCGGGGATGATCACCCCACCTACCGTAAAATCTGTAGAATTCTCGATCGTTTTCAGATCCTCTTCACCTTCAAATCCTCTCTTGGAATGGTCGGGCATCAATCTACCTTCGTTCAGGTGGTTCTTTATACCGTCTATGATCCCTCTAGAACTCATGTAAGAGGGGGTGAATTCGTTTCCGTAATCTCCTATACCTCCATCTCCAGACACCACGAGAAGGTTTTTTATCCCGGCGGCGTCGGCGCCTAAAAGCCTTTTTTGTATAGAGCTCAAGGTAGAATTTCTGCAGGTCAGATGCGCTATGGGAGATACGCCAAAATTATCCATCAAAATGTTACCCAACAGAAAAGGATCGATATGGACTTTCCCTACTGGGTTGTCACAGATGTTGATATAATCGACGGATCGGAAAACACTCGATTCAACAGATTCCCTGAAATACTTTTCCAATTTAGACCCTCTATAGGAGGGGGCCTCTATGGTCAAGACGTCTTCTCTTTTTCTCAGAGCCTTCTCAATATCTTTGCCAGCTTTTTTCAAATATATCACCTACATCTCATCAATTAACGGAAGAATCGAACTCCCCTTCAAACATGTACTCTAAAAACAATCGTATCTTTTTGCCCAACTTCTCGTTTTCCACCAGAAATGCATCGTGACCGTACGGACTTTTTATAGTATCGTGCATCACCAGACTGTCTGTCTTTTCGTATACTTCAGCTAAGTATTCTGATTCCTCGACGGTGAAATGCCAATCGGAATCGATGGACATCAGATATACTAAGCCGTCGAACTCTTTCACCGCTTGAAAATCACTAGAGTAACCTTTCGAAAGATCAAAGTTGTGCATGGCTTCCGTAAGATACAGATAGGAATTGGGGTCGAATCTCTCTACGAATTTTTCGCCCTGATATCTGAGATAACTTTCGATCTCGAATTCGTGGTCGCTTTCCTCCTGAGATTTTTCCCTTCCGAATTTTCTTTCGACTCCTTCTCTAGAGAGATATGTGAGATGTCCGATCTGTCTGGCGATCTGGAGCCCGTACTTCGGCGACCGATTTCCCCCATAATAGTCACCTCCAGACCAGTTCGGATCCGATCTGATCGCGTTCTGAGAGATATATCCAAAGCCGAGCATCATCGGGGAGACCCTCGCGCCGGTCGCGATAGGTATTATACTTTTTACCATCGAAGGATATAGTTTAGACCATTCTAAAGCCTGTTGCCCTCCTATACTTCCACCTATAATCGATTTGAGTTCGTCGATCTCAAGATGATCGATCACCAGCTTTTGAGCTCTTACCATGTCACTGATAGTGATCTCCGGAAAATCCGATCCGTAAGGTTCTCCGTTCCCCGGATCTATAGAGGAAGGGCCAGTAGTTCCATAACAACTGCCCGGTACATTTACACAGACGACGAAATACTCCTCGGTATCGATATATTTACCGGGTCCCACCATGCTCGTCCACCATCCTTCCTCGTCGTCTTCATCGTGTTTTGCAACATGAGAGCTGTGGGTCAAAGAATGACATATCAGTATGGCATTACTTCTAGAACGATCTAGGTCACCGTATGTTTCGAACTCTATGGTCAGAGGGATCTCTTCCCCGGATCTTAATTCGAACCCATCTACTTTTATCTCTCTTCTATGCTCAGATACCATATTTTCCCTCATAATTTTTTCAGTCTTTCATCTAGATCATCTTTGACATCCGATATATCTTCGATCCCTACGCTCAATCTGACCATGTCTTCAGTGATTCCAGCGTCGAGCTTTTCTTCCGCGCTCAACTGTTTGTGGGTCGTACTAGACGGATGGATGATCAGTGATTTCGTATCGCCTACATTCGCTGAAAATGATATCAGTTCTACATTCTCAATCAGTTCTTTTCCCGCTTCGTGTCCTCCTTCGACTCCAAAAGTGATGACCGCTCCATAACCGTTGTTCAAGTAATCTTTAGCGATCTCGTGGGATACGTGGTTCTTGAGTTTTGGATATTTTACCCAATTCACTTTTTCATGGTCCTTTAAAAATTCCGCGAGTATCTCGGCATTTTTACAGTGTTTTTCCATCCTTACAGAAAGCGTTTCCAGCCCCGTCA
>JAGXLI010000018.1 GCA_018334755.1 Thermoplasmatota archaeon | reverse complement strand
AGCATCGAACAGGTCTCTCCTCCTGCTGGAACCTTTGACACCTTCGAACTGAACAGAACGATATCTGGAGATAACGAAGGGTATGTCCAAAAGAATTATGCTGCCGCTGTAAAAAATACCGTTAAAGAACGTGCGGACCTAAACAACACGGATTGGCACAGGGACCTTTTGACTTTCAATGTAACGAATAGATCCAGCTCTATGGCTCTATCTCCTTCAGCGGGCGTACCAGGTAACGAAGTAGTAGTCTCGGGCACCTTCCCGGATAATGCAAGCGAGGACGTGAGGATATGGATGCCGGAAACGGGAGATGAGTATTTAACCTCCACTGACTCTGAAGGGAAGTTCAACCAGAGTATCACCGTACCCGACACCTCGGATAGAACACCTTCCCCTGGAGAGAACGAATCTATCGGGGTCATAGCGGAATTGAAAAATAATCCCACGGCGACGTACGAGGTGTCGACCTTGGAGATAACTGAAGAGCCGATGGCGGTCAGCGTCAATATAAACGACCCGGCGGAAGGGGACGTGATCTCAAAGACCAACGTGACCGTTAAATGGTCTTCGCAGAACGCTGCTACTCATGAGGTGAAAATTGATGAAGGAACCTGGGACGACGTGGGAACTGACACAGAACATACCTTCACGGGTTTATCTGAAGGGATGCACACCGTCCAAGTTAAAGCGGTAGGTTCGGGAGGAGACAACGCCACTGACAGTGTGAGCTTCGAAGTGAATACGACCGCTCCGACCGTCGACATAACGGATCCGGCGGAAGGAGAAGTGTTTTCCACCTCGGAAGTTACGGTCAGCTGGACTTCAGATAATACTGATTATCATGAGATCCGGCTCGACGGAGGTACGTGGGAAGATGTCAGTGGAAATACATCTCATACTTTTGATCTGGAAGACGGCGAACATACTGTAGAGGTTATGGCGACAGGTGGACAGGGAAATAACGATACGGATAATGTTTCTTTTCTCGTGGACACGACCCCACCGGAGATAAACATACTTCAACCGGCAGAAGGAGACACCTTCAATGTGACCGAAGTTCTGGTAGAGTGGGAAGGTACCCCGGAAGGTACAGCCATCGAGTATTACGAAACAAGCATCGATGAAGGAGCCTGGGAGGACGTTGGAACGGATACAGAACGCACCTTCACTGGATTATCTGACGGCGATCACATGGTGGAAGTAAAAGGTACAGACGAGGCCGGTAATAGCGGTTATGAAGCTGTCAACTTTACGATAGAAACTGAAGAGAAGAAGGCCAATATAACCGTGAGCGATTTCTCCGTCTCCCCGCTTGAAGGTTATGCTCCTCTCGATGTGAATATTACAGGTGAGATAGAGAATACTGGTAGCGCGGAAGGCACAGTAAATCTAACTATCGACGGCCAGAACATCGACTCCTGGACTGTAGGTGCAGGGGGAACTGAAACGGTAGATAAAACACATGAATTCCAGGAAATTGGAAATCATACCATCAGTATCGGCGATCAGAGCGAAACGGTGACCGTGAATGAGGAAGAACCCGGAGAGGCGGATATCCAGGTCAACTCTTTCGACGTCAACCGGACGGAAGGTGAAGTTCCATTTGAGGTAGAGATCACGGGCGAGATAGAGAATGTAGGGGACGCTGAAGGCAGTATAAATTTAACCATAGAAGGAGACATCATCGATTCTTGGACCCTGAGTGCGGGCGAGAACAGATCGATAGAGATAATACACAATTTTGAGCAAACCGGCAATTACACCGTAGAACTTGGCGATCGAAGTGAAACGATCACCGCCAGCCAGACAGACGATGATGGAACCGACGACGGATCAGATGACGGAACAGACAACGGAACGGACGACACCTCTGATAACGAGAGTGACGGCGGAGACGACTCTCCAGGATTTACCCTACCAGTTCTAGCGATGGCGATGACCCTCGTTTTACTGGTCTACCGCATAAAGAAAGACAAGAGATGAGGTCCAAACCCCTTTTTAGAACCCCTTTCTATTTTATCTTCTAACATCCATCTGGATCAAAACTTTCACATAAGGGGATCTTTTCCCTATGATAGATCTTCTCGCCGTCATAACTCAGTTTTATTGGGTGGACTTCGAGTCCCTGTTTTATGCCTCTTTTGAGAGAACTAGTAAATTCAGGATCTCTTTTTTCGTAGGGTTCGAAACATTCAGCATCGGGCCGAAAGACAAGGAAGATCACGGCTCCAGAGACCTCTTCTTTTTTTATGACCTGAGTCAACTCCTCCACATGTCTTGTACCGCGCTCTGTAGGCGCGTCGGGGAACAGAGCTCTTTTACTCTCTGCTAGAGTGCATCCTTTGACTTCTACCCAGATCTTTTTCTCGTCTTTTATCAATAGAAAATCTATCCGACTCTCTCTAAGCTGTTTCTCTCCCTGGTAACTCTTTATATCACCAAAGGGACTTACCTCGTGGTTCTCTAAGATCTTTTCCATGAGTTTCCTGTGATAACCCGAGTTGACCAGTATCCAGTTTTCTTTAACCTTTCCAGCGAGAAGGTCCCAATCTGTTTTCCTTCCCTCCTTTTCCGCCTTTTTGACAAGGACTTCGTTACCGTCGTATAAGATCTCTCTAAGCCTTCCCGGGTCTCGAACGTGGACTTTCTTTACAGAATCGGTCTTTGAGATCTCTACCTCAGCAAGAAAACGATTCTTCCTTTCTCTGAAAATACCTTTAGAATCGGGTTCTATCCTGAGAAGTGGCTTTTTCATTTCCTCTTCTCTAGGATTATGGCGGGACAAAGGTCTCTTACCCCTTCGATCTTTCCTATCTTCTTGGTCATTAGGTCGGAAAGATGGTCTCCGTCTCTGGTCCAGATCTCCGACATTATCATGTGATCTCCGGTGGATTTAGCTACCCACTTGACCTCCTCTAACTCTTCTAGTTCATTTATCGCTTTAAGGAAGTGCTCGGGCTCTACATCCAAACCCAGCAAACAGACCGTCTGATAACCGAGATTCGCAGGATCCAGTTCTATAGTGAATTTATCTATTATTCCTTCCTCTTTCATCTTGTCGATCCTTTTTCTGACAGTGGCTTCACTGAGATCCACCTCTCTAGCTATCTCCGTGTATGGAGTTCGTGAATTCTCTTTCAGTATTTCAAGAATTTTCTTATCTTTTTCGTCAATCATATTAGTATATATTAAAAGAAAATATAGCTATTATATAAAATTTTCTACGAATCTTATCAAAAAATTAATATACTTCGTATGTATTAGGGTGTTATAACGATGATAAAAAGGAACGCTAGAAAAGAAAAATTTAATTTAGGGTTAGAACAATCGGGGAGTAGGGAAAGTGATCAAGGTAACGATCGAACTAAAACTTTGAGTTTAGGAGGTATGAAAACATGGTAGAAGAAGATATAGATATTGAAGAGTTGAGTTTCGAAGAGATGTTGGAAGGAGCGGTCAAAGCGGAGATCAACGCTACAGAGGTCTATGAACACATGGCTGGAAGGGTGGATAATTTCGTCATGGCCGAGAGATTTGAATTCCTTGCAGGTGAAGAGGAAAAGCATGAGGGATTTTTAAGAAATATATACGAAGATTTCGGATCTAAGAGCGAGATAGACCCAAACGAAGAAACACCCGTACCGTTACCCTACATCAGGTACGGTGAAGACATGGATGAAAGTGAGATAATAGAACAAGCGATGGATGCTGAGATAGCTTCACGAGATTTTTATACCAAGATGGCTGAGAAATCCGATGATGTCGGTCTTGAAAAGAATCCAAAAAAACTATTGACGTATCTTGCGGGGATGGAGCAGAACCACTATGAAATATTGAAGGAAGAGGTCGAGAGGATGAAGGAATTTGAAGAGTTCGACGAATATTTCCCTGGGATGCACCAGGGGCCCTGAGGAGGTTTAAGCATGGCAAAATGGAGATGCACCGTCTGCGGGTATATATATGATGAAGAGAAGGGCGACGAGAGTAACGATATAGAACCAGGGACAAAATTCGAAGATTTACCAGACGAATGGGTCTGTCCCGTTTGTGGAGCGCCCAAGGACAAATTCGAAAAGGTCGAAGGATGAGGTGAAATGAATGGAAGAGAGAGATTCAAAGATAGAGGTAGGTGAAAAAGCGCCGGACTTCACTTTAGAAGATCAATACGGCGAGGAATTCACCCTGAGAGATTACAAGGAAAGGACGAAAGTTCTCTTGTCTTTTCATCCACTAGCCGGGACGAGTGTATGTGCCGAGCAGATGAAGTCTTTGGAAGATTATAATCATAAGTTCCAGGAATTAAATCTTATCCCGATCGGGATAAGCGTCGATCCAGTTCCCAGCAAAAAGTTATGGTCCGAAAAATTGGGTCTCGAAGACCTCAGGATACTGTCGGATTTCTGGCCCCATGGTGAAGTCGCGAAGAGGTATGGACTTTTCATGGAGGATAAAGGGTTCTCTAAAAGAGCTAATGTCTTGGTAGATGAAGATCAAAAGGTAATCTTCTCAAAGGTTTATTCTATGGGAGAAGTGCCTGAATTTAGAGAAGTAATAAATGTAGTAAAGGAAGAGAGGTGAAAGAAAAATGACAAAGATAGAAGAGTTGTATCAGACGGAAGATTGGAAGACGGAAAAGCACGTACCGGCGATAGAAACGAAAGAAGTCGGCGAGGGAATCAAGGTGAAAGCTACGGTGGGTAAGGAGATATCTCACCCTAACGAGACGGAACACCATATCAGGTGGATCGAGCTGTACTTCAAGCCTGAAGGTGAAGAGTACCCCATTCAGTTGGGGAAGTACGAATTCACATCCCACGGGGAGTCGGCTAAAGGGCCGGATACTAGCGGGATCTTAGCAGAGCCGAAGGTTGTAGCAACCATCAAGGCGGAAAAGCCTGGCACCATCATAGCGAACTCGTACTGCAACATCCACGGACTGTGGACGAACGAAAAAGAATTGTAAAAAGAGGAGAAATAAAATGGAAGAAGAAGAAAAAGAAGAAGGCATGCCGCTGATAGGAGATGAATTCCCAGAGATGACTGTTAACACTACGCACGGCGAGATAGAACTGCCGCAGGAATTCGAGGGAGAGTGGTTCATACTGTTCTCCCATCCTGGAGATTTTACCCCCGTATGTACAACCGAGTTCTACGCGTTCCAGAAGAGGTTCGATGAGTTCAGAGAACTGAACACGGAATTGATCGGACTCAGTATAGACCAGGTCTACAGCCACCTGAAATGGACCGAATGGATCGAAGATGAACTCGGTGAAAAGATCGAATTCCCGATAATAGCGGACGGGCAGGGAAAAGTCGCTGATAAGCTAGGACTGATACACCATACCGGTGGAACAGCGACGGTAAGAGCCGTATTCATAGTCGATCCACAGTCAACGATAAGAGCTATACTTTACTACCCAGCGGAACTCGGGAGGAACATGGACGAGATAATCAGGATGATAAAAGGGTTCCAGAAGGCCGATGAAGAGAATGTGGCTATCCCAGCGAACTGGCCTGAGAACGAGTTGGTGGGAGACGACGTGATAATGCCGCCGGCCAACAGTGACGAGATGATCAAGGAGAGAAGAGAGCAGGAAGACAAAGGAGAGATCGAGTGCTACGATTGGTGGTTGTGTCACAAGGAATCCTAAAAAAACCTTTTACTTCAAAACTTTTTCTTTTATTATAAAATCAAATACAAAATAGAGGTGTTTAGATATGAGCGAAGAAGAATTAGGAGAGATGACGGAAAAGTCCTTGAAGGAAGCGTATGCGGGCGAATCCAAAGCGCACATGAAGTACCTGATATTCAGTGATATAGCGGAAGAAGAGGGAAAAGAGAACATAGCGAGACTTTTCAGAGCGATAGCCTACGCGGAAAGAGTACACGCGGGCAACCATTTCGAAGAACTCGGCAATATAGGGGATACAGTTCAGAACCTCCAAAGTGGTATCGACGGTGAGAATTTCGAAAACACTTCGATGTATCCAGCTTACCATGCGATAGCGGAACTGGAAGAGGAATACGGCGCACAGACATCTATAAATTACGCCCTAGAGGCCGAGAAGATACACGAGGGGATGTACAAAGATGCGAAAGAAGTGGCGGAGGACGACGAAGACATCGAACTGGACGACGTTTACATCTGCCCGAAGTGCGGATACACCCACGAAGGTGAACCGCCCGAGAACTGCCCGGTCTGTGGACTTTCCCGCGACAAGTTCAAGAAGTTTTCTGCATGAAGGTGATAGATATGATAGATGAAGAGATGGAAGAAGCGCTGAACGACCAGATAAATGCGGAATTGTACTCCGCTTACATCTACCTCTCCATGGCGTCGGAGTTCGCCTCACGTAGTTTAGACGGCTTCGAAGCGTGGATGCACTCCCAGTTCATAGAGGAGATCAACCACGGGATGAGGTTGTACCAGTACGTGAACAGCAGAGGGGGTAGAGTCGAACTGGACGAGATAGAGAAGCCGAAGGTGGAATGGGATTCTCCTCTCGAGGTCTTCAAGGACACCTACGAACACGAGCAGTACGTCACCGATAGGATCAACGAGCTGGCGGACCTAGCTGAAGAGAAGAACGATAGAGCTACACTACAGATGCTACAGTGGTTCATCGACGAACAGGTGGAAGAAGAAGAATCCGCGGAAGAGATCCTTGATAAACTAGAGATGATCGGAGACGACTACAGAGGACTGATGATGCTGGACGAGGAGTTAGGACAGCGGCCCATGGCGAGCGTATTTCCGGTAAAGCTAGGAGAAGAGGAGTAAGACGTTAAGAACGGTCGTTCAAAAACCCTTTCTTTTTATATATAAAAATCTAAAACCAGTATAAGAGGGAGAGATAAAATGAAAGATAAAGATGTATTCACGTATCTGATTGGAGGGAAGGCAGGAGAAGGAGTCAAAAAGGCGGGCGCTGCAGCTACAAGTCTTTTTTTAGATCTAGGTAGGGAAGCGTTCCAGATGGACGATTATCAGAGCCTGATAAGAGGCGGTCACAATTTTTCTGTGGTCAGCACTTCTACCAGAGAGATCTACAGCCATCACATGGAAGTGGACCTGATAGTGAATCTAGACGAGCGGAGTCGAGATATTCATGAAGGTCATTTAGCTGAAGATGGTCTGATGTTCTACAATTCAGACGATTCTGGAGAAAAAGACGATGGTATAGGACTTCCACTGGGTGATATGGCCAAAGAGTACTCGAAGCCGGATTTGATAAAAGGTGTAGCGGGCGTAGCTGTTTTGGCCGCCTGTAATGGGATGGATCAGAAAGATCTGAAAGAATTGATCGAAAAGGAATATTCAAGAGGTGTCGAAGAGAATTTATCTTTTGGGGTAGAGGTGTATGAGGAAGTTGATAAAAAGATAGATAAAACGTTCGAGCTGGAGGAAGGAAAGAGTGAATCTACGGTTTTAACTGGAAACGAGTCGCTCTCTCTAGGCGCGGCCGCCGGAGGCCTAGATATGTATATCGGCTATCCCATGACTCCCGCCTCGTCGATACTCCACCTTTTTGCTGGTCACAAGGACAAACTGCAAGTTTTGCCTATCCATCCGGAGAACGAGATCGGAGTGGCGAACATGGCCGTGGGCGCAACGGTACCCGGCGCAAGAGTTATGGTGGGGACTAGCGGGGGCGGTCTCGCTCTTATGGAAGAGACCGTTTCTCTAGCGGGCATGACTGAAGCGCCCGTTCTTTTCGTATTGGCTTCACGTCCAGGGCCTTCCACAGGAGTTCCGACTTACACTGAACAGGCCGACCTGAACTTTGCCCTCAACCAGGGACACGGTGAATTTCCACTCATCGTGGCCTCGCCCGGTAGCGTCAAAGAAGCGTTCTTCCTTTCGAATGAGATGTTAGAGCTCGTTTGGAAGTACCAGACCCCTGGAATCTTCCTGACCGAGAAGCACCTTTCGGAGAGCGCTAAGACTTTAGATATAGATCTCGATTCTTTAGATGACGATCCTTTGGAGACTAAGATGGCTGCAGAAGATGAGGAATACAAAAGATACGAGAAGACGGAAGACGGTATTTCTCCTTTAAAGTTCCCTCCGGCCGAGGACCTCATACAGTGGAACAGTTACGAGCATGACGAGATGGGATATACTACTGAAAACGCTGAAACCGTAGAGGAGATGCACGACAAGAGGAGAGAGAAAAACGAAACTTTGATATTGGAACTGAAAGAGATGAATACGGTCAACGAGTTCAATGAAGGAGACACGGTGATCTTCACCTTTGGATCTACGACGATGAGTGTCCGGGAGGCGTTGAAATTTGCTGATGTCGATGCTAAAATAGTTCAACCCGTGTATCTGAATCCGTTCCCGGTCTGGGAGCTGGAAGAATACATGGGAGAAGATGCTGTAGTCGTCGAGCAGAATTCTACCGGGCAGTTAGCGACGCTTTTACGTGAAAAATGCAGGATCAAACCGAAGACGGTGATAAGAAAATATGACGGTAGAGCTTTCGAACCCCGGGAACTTGCCGCCAAGATAGAGGAGGCGATAAAATGAAGTTTGATGACTTAGACGTGGAAAGTGAAATAGAAAATACGTGGTGCCCCGGCTGTGGAAATTTCGGCTTGCTCAATTCTGTAAAGCAGGCCGTGAAGAAACTTGAAGATGAAGGCATAGGAAGAGATATTATGCTGATCTCCGCAGGAATCGGATGCCACGGCAAGATATTCGATTACTTGAATATAGGCGGTTTATATTCAATACACGGAAGAGAATCCGCCACCATCCAGGGTATGAAGTTCGCCAATCCCGAGTTGAAAGTGATGGCCTTCGGAGGAGACGGAGACGCCTACGGCGAAGGTCTGTCGCATCTGATATTCGCGGCTAAACGGAACGCGGACATAACGATGATAGTTCACAACAACGGGAACTACGCTCTTACCACTGGACAGAAATCACCTACGAGCGTTCAGGGTTTTAAAGGACCTTCGTCGCCGGAAGGCAGCGTTAATGAACCGATCAACCCGTTAAGAGTGCTGCTCTCTTCAGACGCTGGATTCGTGGCTAGAGGCTACCCGGGAAAGATGCAGCATTTGACGGACCTGATAGTAGAAGCGGTGAAGCACGAAGGTTTTTCTTTAGTGGACGTGCTTCAACCCTGCGTCACGTTCAACGATACGTACGAAAAGTACAATGAATTGGTTGAAGTTTTGGAGAAGCCGGCGGAGACCAGAAAAGAGGCAGTAGAACTGGCCGAGGAAGAAGAACGTTTACCGATAGGCATACTCTACAAAGAAGAGATGCCGGTCTACAACGAGAAAGTTTATCCGGAGGGAAATCCCGTCGAGGACAGGATGGATAGAGAAGAAAGATTGGAAGCTGTAAAGAAGATACTGGATGAAAAGAGGTGATAGAGATGGAATTGGACGAGATCATAGAAAAAAGGAGAGCTTACCGATCACTAGAGGAAATCGAGATAACGGATGAGACGATCGAAGAGTTGGCGGAGACGGCACAACTCTCGGCTTCCTGTTTCAACAACCAGCCCTGGAATTTCATCTTCGTAGATGACGAAGAGATGCTGGAGAAGATGGAAAACGTGATGATGCAGGGGAACGAGTGGACTCAGAAAGCCTCTCTGATCGTCGGCGTTTTCAGCAGGGTCGAGGACGACTGTGAAGTCCAGGAGAGAGAATACCACCTATTCGATACCGGGCAGGCTTCAGCCTACCTGCAGTTGAAAGCTACTGAGATGGGTCTAGTCGCTCATCCTATCGCCGGATTCGATGAGGGCAAGGCTAAAGATTTGTTGGAAATCCCGGAGGAGTACAGGCTTATCACTTTGATCATCGTTGGAAAACATTCGGAGAGCATGAACGATCTACTCTCTAAGGACCAGATAGAGATCGAGAAAGAGCGGCCTGAAAGAGAAGACCTGGAAGAATTCGTGCACAGGAACAAGTTCGCATAAAGTTAGAAAAAATAATCTATCTTTTATCTTCTACACGTAGCGCGTAGAACCCTTTACTCCAGTACCACTCTGCATCGAAGAGTTTGGCTTCCGCGATCTCTTCTTCGTCTTCGGGCTGTAGTTCTCCGCCCGTGATTTCACAGCTGAAGAGAAGATGCCACCGTTTTAATTCGGCGTTGGAGAATTCGAATCTCACCTTCCTTATCTCGTCGAGAGAATTTATTTCGATATCGAAGCCCGTCTCTTCTTTCCCTTCTCTTTTCGCACCTTCTACGAAATCCTCGCTCTCCCAGACCCTGCCCATGGGAAGTACGAATTTTCCGCCTGCTTGGTGCTTGACTCCCACTATTTTGTCTTCTTTAGTTATGAGAAGAACCGCTTCACCTTTGCATTCCGGATAATCTCCAGTGTATTCCAAAGCGGATAAACTGACCTCTTCTTCTTTTATCTCGGGCTCGCCGAACCTTTGGTATAGTTCTTCGAGTTCTTCCTCGTCCGGCTTTTCGATCTTCATCTTTACAGTCCCAGTTTTTCGTCTATATCTTGAAGAGCTTTTAATGAGAGTTCTAAAAATTCATCCCTCTCCAGACCGAGTTCTTCGCAGTACAAGATTCTATCCCTATCGATATTCTTTGCGAAGGAGGAGTCATCGAACTTCTTCTCGACCGACTCCGGTCTTGCTTCCTCCAGCTTGCTGTTCGGCATCACTAGGGCTGTAGCCACTATCAGACCGGAGACCGCATCGGCCGCATGGATGGCGTACTCCATATCATCTTTCGGCTCAACGCCCGTGTGCTGGTGGTTATGCGCTTTTATAGCTCTCAGCACGTCTTCAGAGACCATACCTTCCACCATCTCGGCTGATCTCAAAGCGTGTTCTTCCGGATTATCTTTAGTTTCTTCGTAATCCAGGTCGTGTACAAGACCAAGAATCTCCCATTTTTTCTTATCTTTATCCAATTCTTCAGCAAGTCTCTTCATTATCTGAGCCACGGCTAACATGTGATTCTTCAGATTTTCCGTATCTATATTTTCATCGATCATCTCGAGCGCTTTTTCCCTGGATATCATTTTATCACGGAATTAATCGTGGATAGGACTATACTAGTTTAAATCTTTTGTTAAGAAGTCAAAGGTTTGAATCAAAAATACTAAATTGAGTGACCTCCTCATCTGATACGACAAAAGTAAAAATAAGAACTTAGGTGAAAAAGTATGGTATCAATATATAAAGACCAACGAGTTGGAATATTCGTCGATGTACAGAATATGTATTATTCCGCTAGAAATGTGTATAGTAATAAAGTGGATTTCGAATCGCTGTTAAAAAAGGCGCAGCAGAACAGAAAGGTTACTAGAGCGGTCGCCTATGCGATAGAATCCGAGACCCCGGACGAGGCGAATTTTTTTGACCTTCTTGAAGAGATCGGTTTTGAAGTCAAGAAGAAACCGCTGAAGGAATATTACGGCGGCGCTAAAAAGGGAGATTGGGATATGGGTATCGCCATAGACGCCCTAAAGATGTCGGACAAATTGGATGTAGTGGTTTTGGTCACTGGAGACGGTGATTTCACTCACCTCGTTCATCATCTGAAGGCGAGCGGTGTAAGAGTCGAAGTGATGGCTTTCGAAGAAAGCGCATCTAAGGAACTGAAAGAAGCCGCAAATAATTTCTTAGATATGAGTGAAAATCCGGATGCCTTTTTGATGTAGTCCCTCGGGAAAAAGTTAAAAAGACACTCACCCCAATACCCAGGTGTTGAGAGCATGAAAAATATAGAGGAGATAATGGATAGTTTCCTTGAGGACTATAAGGAGAATCCAAAAGGTTGGAGCTTTTGGACCGATAAGTCCGATGATTTTTACAACATCTACGTGATAAATGAAGATAAAGGTTATTTCATCAAGATCGATTCTATATACAATAACAATCCTCTGGGGATGGGCACCGAGATAGACATCGAAAAGGACCAGTTGGAAGACGAACTCCCCAACTTTGGATTCCGTAGATTTTCAAGAAAGGAACTCAAAAATTTCATGGAAGCGCTCTCCAGTGTAAAAGATGAAAGCCAGAAAAAGGAGTTATTCGAGAAACAGATGAGAAAAAAACCAACACTCCCTACTGAAGCCGATGAAGAAGAGTACATGATGGTCGGTCCGTTCAATAAGGGTTCTCCTTTTCAATATTCTCTGGAACAGCAGAAAGAAGTCGACAAGAGATTGAGGAAGAAATTGATGAAGAAGTTCCGCAGAAAGTACAAGATGTATCAGTGATATCCAGATAAGGTGGCTCTAGGGGGCTTGAAGCCGTTAAGTAAGGATCGGCAGCCATGTGTCTCCGCCAACTATTTTTCGTTCACAGGAGGAAGTGATTACTGGCCGTCAGTGTGAGGACAGGCTCGCTCGTGGCGTGACGATTCTAAGACGATAGGGATGTGCGTGAAAGGCGGCAATACTACGCCATCCCTAGGTGGTGGATCACTTCTATTTGTTGCCAGGTTATGGGTAATTATAATCGGTAAAAGTGCCGAAAAAACTATATGTATTACCTAGTTATTAGTAATATAAGATGTACACTCACTTCGATGAGGTTGCGGTCAAGCTGATGCTGGGAGCGGAATCCGGCGATTCCATCCGCCGCATAGCCCAGAAGATAGACGAGCCTTACGAGACGGTCCGGCAGAAGGTCAAAGACCTTGAAGAGAAGGATATACTCAAAATAGAAAACGGAGTTCATGTTATCGCTCCAGAGATCGTAAAATCGATCTATCAACTGGCTATTGCCGGGTCGAAATATTTCCCTCTCTCTATCGAAGATGTTTATGTTCTACCGCATTTTGCCGATCATTTCTTTGCCTTCACGCGGATTGATGCTGCCTATATCTGGACCCGTGGAGGATATCAGGTCGCCCGTTCACCCGATGATTATGCCATATTCATACGCGTGGACAGCTGTATCGAATACTGGATAAACTTCTTTGCGGATTTCGGTATTTCAGCATATGAAAAGCGCCGTCCTGTAGAAGATATCGAGGGAGATATTCAGGTGGTGATTGAGAAAGGTGAACTCTCAGATATAGAATGGATCGAGGGAAAACCGGTCATACCACTGGAGGAGACAGTGGGGTATATGCAGGAGAATTCTGTCCATTTTCAACCGGCTCTAGATATGATCGACGAGATGTATCAAGACGCGGACAAAAAAATAAGCTATACTTCGGGAGGTACTTGAGCATGGCTTTTACCGAAAGGGGAGGCACGCTTATCGAACTTTTAGAGAAGTTGGAGGAAAGCGATATACCGTATGTGCTTATCGGTGGATACGCAACATCCGCATTCAATCCCCGTTTTTCAACGGATCTTGACGTAGTGATCAGTTCAGAGGAGATAGAGAAGATCAGTACGTTCCTGGAACAAAATGATTTTGAACTTACCGACCGCCACCAAAAGGATTGGTCCTACGATCGGGAGGTGAAGGAATACAAAAAACCCGTCGGGCCGGATCTTCCAGTTGGGTTCGATCTTCTGGTTAACGGCTTAGGATGTAGACAGACCGATGCGGAATGGTCCTTCAAGTATCTTTACGAGCACAGCTCAAAGAGGGAGGTCAGAGCAGGGACTAGAAAAGCTTCAGCTCAGGTTGCCGATCCGGAGATTTTGATCGCCGCAAAACTACACAGCGGAAGAGAGACCGATCTGAGAGACGTGACTGCACTCGTCGATGACGTGGATCTTGAAGATGTGAAGGAGCATCTTTACCGCGGAGACGAAAATGCTCTTCAAAGGCAACTTGAGAAAGGATTGGAAATACTGGCAGGAGAGGAGTTAAAACATGGTTATAAAAGCGATTTCGGTGAATCATCGGTGCCCGAGAAATCTGTCCAGAAGCTTAAAGATTTTCTATCAAAACAAGTAGAAGAGTGAGGTCAAGTTGGACCTGATACTAATTTTTCTCCTTTTTTTTGTGGTGTGAAAAATGGATCTAAATAATGTACTAGGCTTTCTGAAGCGATATGATCAATATAGATGTTGGAATACTACACGAAATGAGAACCAGGAAAGAGACCTAGTACTAGTAAAAAACCAGATAAATAGAAAATCTAGTCCGAAACTGTTTTATCTTTTTTCGTCTATACACCTGCAGCATCGGAGGCAGGCAGGTTGACAGAGGCTGTTGAGAAGGTCGTAGCTAACACACCATTCTTGGACTATTTCATTTCAGACAAAGATAAGCAAGGACGGTAAGATTTAAAGCAGATGTTCTCCTTTCCATTACAGAAACTTTAAGGTAGACTATTGGCAGGTGAAAATATGGCTGTGAAAAAGTTGATGGACAACATCTATGAAGTGGGAGCAGAGCATCACGAGAGAGAATTGTTCGATGAGTTGATACCTTTACCGGACGGGACGAGTTACAACGCGTTCCTGGTGCAGGGAAGTGAAAAGACCGTTCTTCTCGATACCGTGGATCCATCCAAGGAGGAAAGGTTATTTAAAAATCTCGATAGACTGGGAGTCGAAAAAATAGATTACCTGGTCTCTCATCATGCTGAACAGGATCATTCTGGGTCGATCCCTTCGGTTTTAGAAGAGTATCCCGACGCGGAGGTAGTCACGAATTCGAAGTGCAAAGATATGCTGATCGATCACCTCCAGGTACCTGAGGATAAGTTTAAAGTGGTGGAGAGCGAGGAAGAACTATCCCTGGGAGATAAGACCTTAAAATTCATCGATATGCCTTGGGTCCACTGGCCTGAAACTTTAGTCACTTATCTTAAGGAAAAAAACCTGCTGTTCAGCTGTGATTTCTTCGGCTCACATCTGGCAACCAGTAACCTGTTCGTCCAGGACAGGAGAAAAGTCTATCTCTCCGCCAAGAGATATTATGCGGAGATCATGATGCCTTTCCGCTCTTCTATCCAAGGACATCTAGACAAGATAGATGAGATGGAGATAGATATAATAGCTCCGAGTCACGGACCTATCTACGGCGATCCCGACTTTATTCTAGATGCGTATAAAGATTGGGCGAGTGATGGAACCAAAGGAGAGGTCCTCGTGCCTTATATTTCGATGCACGGAAGTACCGAAAAGATGGTGAAACATTTCGTCGACTATCTTTCGGAAAAGGGCGTAGACGTGTCCCCTTATTATCTCTCTAGTACTGATCTGGGACAGCTGGCCATGTCATTGGTCGATGCCTCTACCGTGGTGATAGGGACTCCGACGGTACTGGTAGGACCACATCCCGAGGCTGTTTATACCACTTACCTGGCAAATGCGCTGAGACCCAAAACCAGATATGCCTCGATAATCGGATCCTATGGATGGGGAGGTAGGATGCCCGACCAGATCAAAGATATGCTGGGGAACTTCGATGGAGAATTCTTGGAACCGGTAATCAGCAAAGGACACCCGTCCAAAGAGGACCTCGAAAAAGTAGAAGAACTAGCCGATGACATCATCAAAAAACATAGAAAGGATGACCTGGTAAAATAGAAATAAAAAGGTAAACCTAAAATCTGGGTTTCAATCTTTCCTGAAGACCTTATCGTTCTTGCGGACCCTTTCTTCGACCTTTATACCGACCTCATCTCCAGGTCCGATCTTTTCGACCTCTTCCCCGTCTATCTCCATGGACTCTACTTCCTGTTCAAAATCAGTATGGTCCCCTTCAAAACGCAGGGTATCTCCCACTTCGACTTCTCCGTTTTCTATCTTTATCGCGGCCACGCTCGGCTTTCTGAAGTACTTAAATACTTTTCCTACTTCTTCCTCCATCATTCCACCTTAGGTCAAGAAGTAGTTACTTTTTAATTAATTTTTTGTTTTACAAATTTAGGTTTATTCCACTTCGTCTCTCAGCTCCTCAAAGGAGATAGATTCCTTTTCGAAAAGTCCTCTTTCTCTCAGTTCTTCGATAAATTCCTCTCTTTCTTGTATCCTCTGTTTGTAAAAACTTTCAGCCAGTTCGATCCCTTCTTTTTTATAGACCACGAATATAAGATTCGGTTTATCGCTGATATTGAAATAAACTTTTTTCACGTTCTCGATGGGGATCCATTTTTTCGCTTTACTCACCTGTGGATTGTACTTGACTATCTCCCCGTCCTCGAAGTGTAGTTCGTCGGTGAGCGCGAACATAGCTGAAGCATCTTTGTAAAGTGAATAAAGAACATAGGCGAGATATATGCCGCCTCCGACCATCAGGACGAGTCGAGTGAAACCCTCACTCCAGGTAAAATATACGAATAAGATGAAAAAAGCCATCAAGGCGATCCCCAGGCCGTGTCGGATCATCTTGACCTTCCTACGGCGCCGTTCCTTTTGAACCTGTTCTTCGTAATCGTTCTCACGGATCTTCATGATTTACCTCTTTGACAATTAACCATCTTCTTCCAATTAATCTTTTCCTTCACTTTTTCTCATGACGATACCGTCTTCTCCGTTTTCGTAGTAATCTCTCATCTTGCCCACCTTGACAAAATTCAGTTCTTCATAGAATTTGATCGCACCTTTATTGGAAGGTCTTACCGTGATGAAGAATCTGTCCACGTCCATTATCTTCTGTATCGAGTCCATGAGAGTTTTTCCAATACCCTGCAGACGGTAAGAGGGGGAAACGGCGATCGAGGCGATCACCCCATAACCTTCCTTTTCAGTTCCCAAGATGTATCCAACGATACCGTTCTCGCTATCTTCCGCTACGAGAAAGAGGTCGTTCCCAACATGGCTGTAGAATATCTCGCCGGAATAAGGATTGTCAAAGCATTCGTTCTCTATCTGGATGACCTTCTCTATATCTTTTCTTTCGCAATTCCTTATCAGCACATTTTCTCCAGGCATCGGGATCATCTCCTTTGGACCAATTTCATCACAAAATCATACTGCAAATGATAAAAATTTTCCTCCCTCGGCTCGAGACGACCCTAAAATTAATTATAAATCAAAGACTAGGGGGTTGTGTGGAAGTATGAGCGATCCGGAGCCCTTCAAGATCAAGATGGTAAAGCCTCTCAAACGCCTGTCCAAAGAGGAAAGAGAGGAGAGGATAAGAGAGGCCGGTTATAACGTTTTCAAACTCAGATCTGAAGATGTTTTCATTGACCTCTTGACGGATTCCGGCACCTCGGCCATGAGTGATCAGCAGGTATCTGAGATGGTGAAGACCGAGCAGGCCTACGCCGGGGGCGATTCTTATCATGCTTTGGATAAGACAGTTAAGGAGATATTTGGTTTCGATAGGTTCGTCATAGTACATCAGGGGAGAGCCGCTGAAAACGTCCTTTTCTCCGTTCTTTTAGAGGAAGGTGACTACGTACCCAACAATATGCATTTCGATACTACAAAAGCTAACACCAAGCATAAAGGAGGGGAACCGGTCGATCTGGCGGTGGATGAGGCCTACGATCCCGAGGCCATAGCCGATTTTAAAGGGAATATGGACGTCAAGAAGTTGGAGAGATTCATCGAGGAAAAGGGGCCTAAAAATATCCCCGTTATAATGCTGACGATAACCAATAACACTGGAGGGGGTCAGCCGGTCTCGATGGAGAACATCAGGAAGGTCTCGGAGGTCGCGGAACAGTACGACATTCCTTTTTTCTTAGACGCCTGCCGCTTCGCCGAGAACGCTCGCTTCATAAAGGAAAGGGAAAAGGGATACGAAGACAAGTCTATAAGGGAGATAACCAGAGAGATGTTCTCCCATGCCGATGGATTCACATTCAGCGCTAAGAAGGAAGGTTTAGTTAACATCGGAGGACTCATCGGTATCAAAGATGAAGAGTTGCATAAGAGATGTAAGAACCTGAGTATAATAATCGAGGGATTCCCCACGTACGGCGGGCTGGCGTGCAGGGAGCTCACCGCGATATCCACTGGTCTGAAAGAGGCGACCAAAGATGAATATCAGACTTATCGTTACGAGCAGGTGAAACATCTCGCGGATTCGCTGCTGGAAGAAGATATACCGATAATCGAACCGGTAGGGGGCCACGCCGTCTTTGTAGATGCCGAGCGCTTTTTGCCCCACATACCCCAAACGAAATTTCCGGCCCAGGCTCTGACCACTGAGCTCTACAAGGAATCAGGGATCAGAGCCGTCGAACTGGGCACGAGCGCCTTCGGAGAGACCGACGAAGAAGGAGATATAATACCCGCCGAGATGGAGAATATGAGACTGGCTATTCCAAGGAGAGTTTACACGTTGAATCAACTAGAATATGTGGCTGGATCGATCAAAGAACTCCATGAAAAAAGAGAGGATATCCAGGGCCTGAAAAGAACATATGCACCCGAGCTCCTGGGTCATTTCACGGCGGAATTCGAGCCGTCAGATTGAACAACAAGATTTATCTATCACCTCCTTAAAGCACGAAGGCAGATGGTAAATCTATGTATGAGGATATAAAGAAGATCTGTTTGGCTTTCGCTCTTTCTTTCCTCCTCTTAGGTATGATCTTTATCCCTATCTCTTCTGCTCTGGAAGAATCAGATGTCGATATCAGCAAAAAATTGCTAGATGACAGGCCAAAGTTGTTCAGTAACGTAACTGAAGACGGAATAGAATTAGAATGGAACTTGACTATAAAAGAAGATCTGAAGAAAGTCAGGATATTTAGGAGTCTAGGATCGGGTTTTAAGTCGCTGTATGAGGAGATAGAAAAGACCCATTCCGAGTACCTGGACGAAGACGTCGATAAGGGTAGAACTTATCACTACTGGATAAGTGCTTGGTTTGAAGACAGTAAAAGGACCAAATTATCTAACGAAGTCGAATCAACGACGGAAGGAGAAAATACTCCACTCCCGCCGAGAAACTTGAAAGCTTTTCCGGGAGATTCGAAAGTGGTATTGAGATGGGATCCACCTCAGGACTCGGGAACACCTGGATTCACTCAATATAAACTTTTCAGAGAGGAAGAAGGAGAAGAATCGGAAACTCAAAAATTCGGCAACGGCCTTCGAGGATGGGAAGATAACGGGTTAGAGAACGGAAAAGAGTACACCTACCGTCTTCAGGCGGAAAATCCCCAGGGGAAAAGCGGATCTACGGAAAAAGTGAAAGCCACTCCGACCGCTGACTTCCCTCGCCCTAATACACCCACGGACTTTAAGGTTTTCTTCCGAGAGGACAGGGTCGAACTCATTTGGAAGGCTCCAGAAGATGATGAAAACTTATTGAGTTACAGGATCTACAAGGATGGCGAAGAATTAGAATTAGAAGAGGATGAGATCCCCAGAACTACTCATTATGCAGTGGACGATGATGTTGAAGAGGGAGAGACTTACAATTACTCTATCTGTTCATTGAACGCGGAAGAGGAAGAATCCGAGAGGCGGGAAAGTAAAACGATATCGGTCTCAGAGGAAAAAACCATCGGGAGTCCGGAAAATTTCAGGTCTGAATCCGGCGATAAAAAGGTCAAATTGGCTTGGGATGAACCTGCCGGAATAGAGGGGAATGAGATCAAATATAACATCTATCGGGGAGATCATGAAGATGATTTAAATTTTTTGACCCAGGTAGAAGACAAAACTAGTTTTGAGGATAAGGGCTTGAAGAACGGAAGGGTCTATCATTATGAGATAAGGGCGGTCGATTCGGATAATCGGCTGGGAAACACGACGGAGAGTTGGCACGCAGTACCTGTTGAACAGGAAGAAGATACATTTTCCCTCTGGTCAGTTGTAGGTTTTTTCATACTGATCGCTATAGGTCTCGCCGCCGTCTTGATACTGTTAAAGCAGCGTGAGCCTGAAGGCCCCAATCCTGACGAATCTAAGAGCAAGAAAGAAGAGGACGTTGAAGAGCAAGAGGAGAGCGACACGGCAGAGTGAACTTAACTTTTGATGGGATGGAACTGGACTTGATACTTTTTATTGGGCGAGGGAGAGATCCTCAAGATTATCTCCCTTTTTAACGAGTAATATTTTCTCCTGTTCTCTTTTCTAGAAGATAAAAGGCCTTCTTCCTCCATAATCTGGAGGTGATGTTTGGCGGTTTTACCGTCCATCCCAACTTTATCCATGAGCTCTGAAACGTACATATCTTTCTCTGAAAGCTGATGAAGTATCTCTAACCGCGCTTTCGAACCCAAGATATCTATAGGCTCCATATTATCAAGTATAAAAATCCTAAGAAACTTTATATATTTTAATCTTTTGTTCCTGTAATGTGATAAGATGCCCGAGATACCGAACGAATCTGAAGGCGAAAAGAGAGTCGTGAAAGAAGGAGACCTGGAGCACGAAGTGTACCTAGACAGTGAAGACATCGCTGATTTCCTTGAAGGTCTAGCCGAACAGATGAGAGAAGGCGATCAAGTGAAGATAGAGACCGAAGAATGGGATCTCCCATTTACCTTCAGGGAACCGATCGAACTCGACATCGATTTCGAGGGATACGGAGAAAGAGAACTCGAGATAGAGATAGAGATGAAGGGAAAAAGAGAAGACAAGGCACCGACTGTTTCCTAAAACCATTTCTATCTTTTTTTCTCTTTTCATAAACAAGATTTTTATCTTAAGAGATGAGTTCCCGTTTTCATGAAATCAGTCTATGGCCCGATCGATTCTTGGCGCCTAGATCGTTCTTTGGGCGTCGACCTGATCAGTCGAAAAGGAAAGGCATGTCCCTTCGATTGTGTATACTGCCAGATCAAGAAAACGGATTCGGTAACTTCCAAGAGGCGGAAATTCGTTTCGATAGAAGAACTGAGAGAAGAGTTGGATCAAGCTTTAAAACGGGTGGGAGATCTAACCGATTATCTGACTTTTTCCGGCATGGGCGAGCCCACTCTTGCGAGTAATTTAGCGGAAGGCGTGGATATGTTGAAGGAGATTTCTGATAAGCAGGTCGCGATCCTTACAAATGGAGGCCTTCTTTATAGAGAGGACGTGAGAGAGGCTTTACAGGGAGTTGACTACGTGATAACTTCTTTAGACGCACCAGATCAAGAGATATTGGAAAAAGTGAATCGCCCCTCCCGGGACATAACTTTTGAGAAGATCAGTCATGGCCTGAAGAGATTTAGCGAGACTTATGGGGGAAAATTAGCTGTCGAGATCATGGTGATCGAGGAGAACAAAGATCATATCTCGGAGATAGCTAGAAAAATAGAGGGATTGGATATAGATGAAGTTCAGCTCAATACGCCCTTAAGACCGTCCGTTGTGCCCCCCGTCAGTGAAGAAGTTCTCCAGGAAGCTAAAAGCTATTTTGAAAGTACAGAAACGAAGATGGTCTACGAGGAGAAGAGGACTGACACACCCAAACTCGACGACGAGGAAGTCATAAAGCGGGGTAGACCAAAAGGATAAACATTTTACCATGATAGTCGTTATTCTAAACGAGAGATATATATGAAGAAGGTCGAGATCAACGGCTCAATATTTGAACTGGTTCAGGGCGACATAACCGGGCAGGATACTGAAGCGGTCGTTAACGCAGCGAATAAAAGACTCGCACCGGGAGGTGGGGTCGCGGGAGCGATCCACAGAGCCGCGGGACCAGAACTTTATGAGGAGTGTAAGAAGCTCGGCGGTTGTGAGACCGGCGATGCCAAGATCACTAAAGGTTACGAACTCCCCACTGAATACGTGATCCATACTGTCGGACCGGTATATTCAGGGACGGAAAAGGACGAAGAGGATCTAAGGAGCAGTTACAGGAGGAGCTTAGAGGTAGCGGTCAAAAACGATGTTGACAGCGTTTCGTTTCCGGCTCTGAGTACCGGGGCTTTCGGTTATCCTACTGAAGAGGCTGCCGAGGTCGCTCTAGACGAGATAAAAAATTTCCTGGAAAAAGATGGAGAGATCGACCTCGTAAGGATGGTCCTATACGGAAAGGAGGATTATGAGATTCATATGAAGATCTTTGAGAGCATGTTTTTATAAGGATAAAAGATGGTATCAGACCGGGTCGTGCCCTCTTTCCATCTCTTTCAGATAAGGTTCCATCCTTATCTCCATATACTTCCTCAACAGGTGATATCCGAAGGTGACTACGGGATTAAAATCGTCCATCCTGCTGAGATCGTTTATGAGCTTTGGAGCGACTTCTAGATCTTTTCTTATGCATCGAGCCAGCAGCTGCCAGTGCTCCGACTGCACATCCTCTCTGGAAAAGAAATCTTCTTCTTTAGAGACTTCGAAGGGTACAAACATGAGAGGAACTATAAGGAAGTCCTTATCGGATAGGTCGTCTAAAAGTTCCATATTTGGACCGACTAACTTGTCAAGATGGTCCGGATGTCCGATCACGACGTCTTCTGAACTGAACCCGTTATTCAAAAGTGAGGCCTCGATCTTGCGGGAACCACAGTGCCGGTATTTCATGACGCCGTCCTCGTGAGGTAAGGAAGGGCGAAAAGAGTCGAATAAAAAAAGTTGGGCAGGACTTTGGGAAATGTGGCGCCGAATCCCACGAATTCGCTCCCATTGTAATCAGAGGCGAGAGTCCTATCGGTGGTCAGGACGATCGGGTAACCCTAATCCCTATTCTTCCTGCTCGTGATCCCCTTCAAGAGATCCATATCTCTCCCTCTCTTACAACTCTATAGGGAAGCTGATCGGAATACCCTATAGTTATATGGTAAAAAAGTGAATATAAAATTTGTAGAAACGGAAGAATGTTAACCCTCATCTCGAGAAAATAATTATTTGCTGTTGTTGTTTTGAATAAATAGGTAGTTTCTTTCCATCATCACCATCTCTAAAAATTGACAAGCACGGAAACGGAAGTTTTTAAAAAAAGAAAAAGGGGGGGAGGGGGTACTATTCGTAGAGTTCCTCTAGACTGCTCATGACGCTCTTCCTGACGTTCTCTGGAGTGAACTCTTCGAGATGACCGGAGACTTCAGCTATAGGTATCTTTCCATCCAGGTATTCTATCATCGGCTTTGTCTTGTCCTTGAACTCCTGGAGCCGGGCTCTGATCTTTTCCTCGGTATCATCGCTTCTCTGGATGACTTCGACGCCGCAGTCGGCGCACTTTCCGTCTTCCGGCGGATCGTACTTCAGATGGTAAACCTCTCCACATTCGGGGCAGATCCTTCTCTTCGTTGTCCTCGCGATTATCTTCTCATCGGTGTTCCTCACCCAGAGGATGAAATCGACCTTGGTGTTCTTCTCTTCCACCAGATCTAAAAGAAAATCGGCCTGATCGACGGTTCTTGGATATCCATCTAAGACCTGATCACTGTAATCCTGTTTACCGAAATAAGAGTCAAAAAGCTGGTTCGTGATACGGTCGGGAACGAACTTACCTCTATCAACAAAATATTTGGCCTTGAGGCCTAAAATAACCTCCTCTTTATCAGTGCCTATCTCCTCCGCGATCCGATCATCGGCGACGAATTCTTCTTTCTCCTCATCCCAAAATTGGGATATATCGCCATCATATCCGTAACCGTCGAACTCTCCTAGATAGGATCGGAAGATATCACCAGTAGATAGCTGTTCTAATCCATATTCCTCGACCAACACATCGATCCTGGGTTGTTTTCCCGCACCGCTCTTTCCGGTGACTATAACATTATCCACTTCGTCTGGAACGTTTTCATACATCTTATCTTGGTCTTCCTATGTCATCTTTGTATATAAGAATTATTTCAGTATCACAGATATCAATCCTTTGACTAATCGGAAAATTTATTATGTATCACCTTTTCATCCGAAGAAAAGGTGAGTTTAGAATGTATGAAGTGCGATTCCACGGTAGAGGTGGACAGGGCGCTGTGACCGCCGCTAATACGCTCGCCGACGCTGCTTTTAGAGAAGGTAAAGACGTTCAAGCCTTCCCTATGTTCGGCGTCGAAAGAAGAGGCGCGCCCGTCGCTGCCTTTGCTAGGATAGATAAAGAGCCGATCGATGTGAAGACACAGATATACGAGCCAGATATTGTAGTAGTGTTGGATATGAGCCTCCTAGATGTAGTCGACGTCACAGAAGGACTGAAAGAAGGAGGTAAAGTCGTACTCAACACCGCTAAAGAACCTTCAGAATTCGATTTTGAAGATGCTGAAGTATTCACAGTCGACGCTACGACCATCGCGGTAGATAACGGGTTAGGAACTGAAACCAATCCGATAGTGAATACCGCCATCTTAGGAGCGTATTCTAAAGTTGCAGGGAACGTGAAGATGGAATCCATATATAAGGGTATAGAGAACAACGTGCCCGTGAAGCACGACGAAAATAAACAGGCCGCTAAAGAGGCCTATGAACAGGTCATAGGGGTGTAAATATGTCAAAGGTTAAGATCACGCTCGGTGGAATAAATGAAGATGAAGGAAGTTCGAAGGAATACAAGACCGGCAGTTGGAGAACTATGAAACCCGAAGTGGATATAGAGAAGTGTATACAATGTTTCAAATGCTTCGATTACTGTCCCGACGCAGCCGTACACAAGACAGAGGATGCGATAGAATTCGATCTGGATTACTGCAAAGGTTGTGGGATATGTGAAAAGGAATGTCCCGTAGACGCGATCGTTATGGTTAAAGAGGAGAAATGATAACATGGCAGAGCAAGAGTCCAGGACCGTTAAAGGTAACATGGCGACGGCGTTGGGAGCTAAGCTGTGCAGACCTAACGTCATCCCCGCTTATCCGATCACACCATCAACGCTTTTCCCTGAGAGGATCTCCGAGTACATCGCTGACGGAGAACTCGACGCCTCCATGGTAAGGGTCGAGAGTGAACATTCCGCCATGAGTGCCTGTATAGGCGCCTCTGCCTCCGGAGCGAGGGTCTGTACCGCTTCGGCTTCCCAGGGCGTCGCGTTGATGCACGAGATGTTGTTCATCGCTTCCGGGATGCGTTTACCTATCGTGATGGCTGTCGGGAACAGAGCTCTTTCCGCACCCATCAATATCTGGGCGGACCATCAAGATACTGTATCTTCTAGAGATGCCGGATGGATGCAGTTCTATTCCGAAAAGAATCAGGAAGGTTTGGACCTCATGATAATGGCATTCCGGATCGCGGAAGATGAAAGAGTTCTTTTACCCGCGATGGTCGGGATCGACGCTTTCGTGTTGACCCATACCATCGAAGGAGTGGATGTCCCGGCTCAGGAAGATGTAGATGATTTCTTACCGCCTTACGACCCCCCTCACGGTAAATTGGACGTGGACGACCCCGCGACTTTTGGCTCCTTCGGTACACCCGAGTATTATCAGGAATTAAAACACGATCAGACCGTAGCTCTTGAAGAGACCGATGAAGTGATAGATGAGATATTCGACGAGTTCGAAGAGCGCTTCGGCAGAGAATACAACCGGCTGAACAACTACAAGTGCGACGACGCGGATATAATCCTGATGACCATGGGCTCCATGAGCGGAACGGCTAGAGCCGCTGTGGACGAGTTGAGAGAAGAAGGCGAGAAAGTCGGTCTAGCCAAGTTGACCGTTTTCAGACCCTTCCCGGGCGATCTCTTGAAAGAGATAGCTGGAGATGCCGACGGACTTGCGGTCGTCGATAGAAATATCTCACCAGGATTTGGCGGCGCGGCCTTCGCCGAAGCCGCTGGAACGTTCATAAATGAAAATAAAAATCCGCTCATGAAGAACTTCATAATAGGACTGGGCGGTAGAGAGATATTCAAGGAGAACTTCAAAGAGATGTACCACAAGACCAAGGAAGCCGTGGAAGCAGGAGAAGTGAAAGAACCGGTCGAATGGATAAATATGAACGAGGAGATCATGAGGTGATCAAGATGGCGGAAGAAAAAGAAGAGGAAGAATTATTCGCATCCGGTCACAGGATGTGTGCCGGATGCGGTGAAGGCACGGCAGTCAGGAACATCTTGAAAGAAGCGGGCGAGAATACGATAGCTACCGTGGCAACAGGTTGCCTTGAAGTTACCTCAACGGCTTACCCTCAGACCGCGTGGGAGGTCCCTCTGATCCACGCCGCGTTCGAGAACGCCGCGAGTGTAGCATCCGGTATAGAAGTGGCTAAAAAGGAACTGGACGAATTCGAAGATATCAACATAATGGCATTCGCCGGCGACGGCGGGACCTTCGATATAGGATTCCAGGCTTTGTCTGGAATGTTAGAAAGGGATCACAACGTCACTTTTGTCTGCCTGGACAACGAGGCGTACATGAACACGGGTATCCAGCGCTGCAGTTCGACGCCGTACGGAGCCAGCACCACGACATCTCCAGCAGGTAAAGAAAGCATAGGAGAGACGAGGCCGAAGAAGCCGATAGCTAGGATATGCGCCGCTCACGATATACCTTATTCGGCCACAGCCAACATCGCTTACGAGAACGATCTCAAAAAGAAAGTCAAGAAGGCATTGAAAGCCGATGGACCTTCATTCTTGCATGTCTTTGCGCCGTGCCCGACGGGATGGAGGCACGGATCGAGTGATTCTATAGAACTGGCCAGGTTAGCGGTCGAAACCGGAGTATTCGTACTCTGGGAAGCAGAAGACGGCAACATCTGTGATATAAACGTAACAAGGAAGCCGAAAGACAGGAGACCTGTAAAAGAGTACCTGGAAAAACAGAGGAGATTCGCCCATCTGACCGAGGAAGATGTCGAAAAGATCCAGAGAGACGTGGATGAAAAGTGCGAAGAGTACGGGTTCTGAACCCCTAGTGTTTAACAAGACCGGGCTTCAAAAACCTTTCTTTATTCTTCTATCGTTTCTAAAGAATAGGTGATATCGAAACCTTCTAGATTTGCATGTATCTTATCTGCAAACCATATCGCTTCTTTCAACTCGGTGTCATCGTCCCAGTCGTACACCATATCGTACTCCCCCTTTTGCGGCTCGAAACCCAGGCCGTGCAGCACATCTACTACTTCAGAAGGTTTTTCTCCTTCACTATTGAACATGAGCATTATGTACGTCTTCATGGTGATACCCAATAGGTATTTCTCTTATTAATCATTTGCCTTTTTCAGATATTTTTAAGTTGGTCCAAGCTTGAGCTCCAACTCCTTTTAAACAGTATCCGCCGGGAAAAGAGTTATAAAGAGAGTTTTTATTGAAGAATTGAGGGATAAAATGAGGGAGTCAAACCCTAAGGAGGACGTTAACGCCCTTTTAGATAAAATGTTGGATCTAGTCAAAAAAAGTGACGGTACTAACCAGAAATCAGATTAGATCCCCCCATCTAAAAAGGTGTTTGAATACTAGCCCCCTACTTCGATGAACGGGCCTACGGTTGATGATAAACTCTCTGAAGATCTCTTTTTTACTCTCCTGGTTCTTTCATAACTCCTTTGGAAAGAGTGGAGAGAAGACCTTCTTGGCCCGCCTATCTCGGCTCCCTCTTCTGATACTGATCCCAACAAATCTAGGGCGCTATTAAATTATTTACCAAGATATTTTAAATAGTATCTTTTAAAGGGAAATCATTTATAACCCCCTATGAATGCCTTCTTTGAGATGATAATAGATGAAATTGAATTTCCTAGGCAGTGCATCGAGTGTTGGTGCTCTTTCGATGGTGATGCACTGTAATGATATGTCGTTAATATTTGACCATGGTATGCTTCCGGCCGATCCCCCTGAATATCCTACGAGATCTCCGCTCGTAGATATGGCTTTTCTCAGTCATTCTCACCTGGATCATTGTGGGATGATGCCTTCACTCGTCAGACAGAATGACGTGCCCATACTCTCGACCCATCCAACAGTAGAGGTCTCTGAATTACTTCTTTACGATAGTTTGAAGATCGCCGATATTGAGGGTTATCCAAAACATTTTGAAAAGGTAGATATCAAGAGCACGAAGGCCGCTTTTGACCTGGTAGGTTATAATTCCAAAAGAGACGTGGGAGGCGTCGAGATAGAGGTACACTCGGCCGGCCATATCCCGGGCTCGAGCATGTTTGAACTCAAGGGAGACAGTACTACGCTCTTCACAGGAGATATAAACACTAGAAACACACGGTTACTCTGGGGCACGCATCCCGTTGAATGCGATAACCTCATCATGGAATCCACTTATGGTGGAAAGAGCCACCCGAATAGGGAGGAGACGGAAAAGAGATTTTTAGATAAGGTAGACGAGACCCTTGAGAGGGGCGGACAGGTGATCGTGCCCGTTTTTGCGGTAGGAAGGACCCAGGAGATATTGATGCTGCTCGATGATAAGGATTACGAGGTCTGGTATGACGGCATGGGAAGGACCGTGAGCAGGATCTATCTGAATCACGAAGGCTTCCTCCGCTCTCCTAAAGCTCTGAAAAAGGCGATAGAAAATGCCAATGAAGTAAAGTCTCCATCGACCAGAGAAAAGGCGAAGGAAGGCGAAGTCATAGTCACGACGAGCGGCATGGTCGAAGGAGGACCGGTCCTAGAATACTTGAGAGAGATACGGAAAGATCCGAACAGTTCCATACTGATGACCGGGTACCAAGTGGAAGGTACGAACGGCAGGAGACTCCTGGATGACGGCATGATAAGGGACAAAGGAGCCACTTTACCGGTTGAGTGCGACATAGAAAAATATGATTTTTCCGCACACGCGGGTCATGAAGAACTCGTCGAGTTCGCAAGAGGATGTGATCCCGAAAATATAGTCCTCTGTCACGGGGACAAGAGGGATGAAGTCGCTGAAGACCTATCAGAATTCGACGTGTATATGCCTGAAGAGGGAGAAGAGATCGAACTCTGAGTATAGGATAAATACTTTATATACTGATACTATCCTTCAGGTAAGATGTGGTACTACTCAGTTGTTAGGTTCGTAATCGGTTTACTGTTCCTCTCCATCGCCTCGATCAAAGATCTGAAGTCTAGAAGGGTTCCCAACGAACTCTGGATAGTCATGGGTTCCATAGCGATGGTCATCCTCTTCGTAGAACTCTGGATGAAAGATATCAGGTGGGAGCACTTTTTGATCTTCGTCCCGATCGGCATCCTGTTTTCTGAGACTTTCGTGGAGAGACCCCCTATCTATTCGGAGGGGAGATTGAACTTCCTGGTGTTGGGCTGGCTGATGCTGCCCGCGGTCGTTTTCATCTACATGCTCAATGTTCTCTCGGGATCCTGGCTGTTCTGGTCGCTGGCCATGATCCCGGCGATAATGTTGTTCGCATTCGGTATGTACTTCTTCTACATCATACAGGGTGGAGCCGACGCGAAGGCGATCATAACTTTAGCCGTACTTTTACCTTTTTATCCCGAGATACCCCGTCTAACGCATAATGCGGTACCTTCTTCTCAGATCCCGTTGATGCAGGCCTTCTTTCCTTTCACCCTAGTGATCCTCTTGAACTCTTCACTGGTGGTCATCGTTTTACCCCTATCTTACTTTTTCGTCAATCTTTCAAAAGGGGATATCGACCTACCTAAGATGTTCTTCGGGTATAAGAAAAGAGTTTACGAGATAGAAGATTCCTTCGTCTGGCCGATGCAGTATTATGAAGACGGCAAACTTAAAACTGAACTGTTCCCCAGGACCGGGACGGATGAAAAATTAAAGTCACTGAGGAAACACGATAGGGAACTCGTCTGGACAACCCCAAAGCTTCCTTTCATCGTTCCAATGCTCATCGGTTTTGTCCTGTCATTTTTGATAGGGAATCCGTTGATGTACTTGATGGCTTAGAAAAAGGACCGGTGGAGATTTGGGGGTCTCGATATTGTTGATAATAAAACCTTGCGAAAGTTTTAAATAGGACTTCCATAGCTACGCTTTTATAGTTTGACTTATCCCATATAGATATGGAGGCCTAATGGTGCCCCTTGAAGGCGAGATAGAATGTGTGACTGGCCAAGGTGATATAATCGCGAGATTTGCCCGTCTACCCAAGATGGGCGCGCAAGTGATGGATAAGAGGAAAAAGCACCTCGGGGAGGTCACCTGGATATTCGGACCGGCCGAAGATCCGTATGTGGAGATAAAAACTGATCCCGATCCCGGGAAGAGGCTCTCCATATTGAATAAGGATATCTACGCGGAGGAGATCTGAATGAATGATGAAATCGAAGTTGAAGAGGAGGAATCTAGTTCCGTAGAGAAAGTTACTGAGTGCCCGGAATGTGGTAGTAGGCATCTTGCTCAAGACTATGATAGAGGCGAACTCATCTGTGAGGATTGCGGGCTAGTGATAGATAATCAATATATTGATGAAGGGCCAGAATGGCGGGCTTTCGACATGAAGCAGGAAGAAGAGAGGGCACGAACCGGCGCCCCCATGACAGAGATGGTTCACGATAAAGGATTATCCACGGGTATCGATTCGTCCAATCGGGATTCGTACGGAAGGGCGATCCCGAGCAAGAAGAAGGCCCAGATCTACCGGTTGAGGAAGTGGCAGAGAAGGATAAGGGTCTCTGATGCCACGGAGAGGAATCTGGCGTATGCCTTGACCGAGATGGACAGGATGGCCTCCACCATGGGACTTCCCAAGAACATCAGAGAGACCGCCGCCGTGGTTTACAGGAAGGCGGTGAAAAAGAATCTGATCAGAGGTAGAAGCATAAACAGCGTCGTTGCTGCATCGCTGTACGCGGCTTGCAGAAAAGCCGGCGTTCCGAGAACTCTAGATGAGATAGCGGAAGCCACCTCCTCTGATAGGAAGGAGATAGGAAGGACCTACAGGTTTTTGAGCCGCGAACTCATATTGAAACTCAAACCGACCAAACCTCAGGAATATTTGAGTCGCTTCTGCAGCGAACTCGACCTGAGCGGCAAGGTTCAAAAGATATCTAAGAATATAATCGATCAGGCCGAGGAACAGGAACTGATCTCTGGGAAAGGACCGACAGGGCTTGCCGCCGCCGCTATCTACATAGCTTCGATCAACGGCGGAGAGAGAAGGACTCAGCGCGAAGTCGCAGAGGTCGCTGCCGTGACTGAGGTTACGGTGAGGAACAGGTACAAAGAACTCGTCGATAAACTCGATATCGATATCGAGGTCTAAAACCTTTTCTTTTTTACTCTCTTTCGTTTAAAAAATAAAAAAAGGGATTTGAATAAGGGTTTTACGGTAATTTCTGTTCTAAGTGTTCTTCAGCTGGTCCCAGGAGAGCACTTCCAGGGAGAGCGGCAGTTTCGGGATGTTTCCTACTTTCCTCCCTATCAATTTCTCTATCTCCTTTTTGACCGCTATATCTACCAGCCTTTGAGTTACGATGCCGTTGAACACCACTTTTTTAACGTTATCTTCTTTCAGTAATGTATCGGCTAGATCACTGGTCGAGGTCTCAGTCACGACCTTATTTTCACCGTTTAAGAGCTTGGCTTTCTTGCTCTTCCCTATGCTGTTGATCACTTTCTTGTATTTTCTGTATTCGCTATTTTTTTTTGATTTTCCCTTGTTTTTCTTTCCACTTTTTTTCTTTGAACTCGACTTTTTACTTTTATCCTTGTTTCCTTTAGATGCGGATTCACCTTCCACTGAGGGATTTCTCCTGTTGTAGTTGCTCGACTCCGTTACTTGATCTTGGTCGACGTCTATATCGTACATCTCTACGTACTGGTCTACCGGTATCTTACTTCTAAGGGCTTTCATTATCTGTTTCTGAGTTAGTTCCTCCACCTCTGTATTCTCTGGAGCCTGGGCCACGTAATCGACTTCTGCGGTTTCTAGCAACTCTTTGAGTATCAGCGAGCCACCTCTATCTCCGTCTACAAATGCGGTCGTCACTCTTTCCGACGAAAGCTTCTTTATGTTCTCCGGCACGTCCGTACCTTCAACCGCTATAGCGTTCTTGATGCCGTACTTCAACAGATTGAGCACATCGGACCTGCCTTCTACGAGGATTATGGCATCGGAATCCCCAACGTTGGGACCGGCGGGAGAATGAGCGTCGCCATACTCGCTGATCTCCTCCATCTGAACTTCCTGTCGTACCGATTCGGTCAGGTTCCCTGTAGGAACTTTACTCTCCTCAATGGTGCTTGAAAGGAGTTCCTTCGCCCTCTCGACGATCCTGTTCCTCTTGGACTCTCTCACGTCTTTGATCTCGTCGATCTCTATGTTTGCTTTGCAGGGCCCGACCCTGTCAATCGTTTCAAGTGCCGCTGCCAGGATCGAAGTCTCAACCAGATCTAGACTTGAAGGGATAGTTATACTTCCAGAAGCTTTACCTTTGGATGAACTAACTTCTACTTCGATACGCCCCATCCTTCCGCTTTTCTGTAGATCCCTCAGATCCAGTTCGTCTCCTAGTAGTCCCTCGGTCTGACCGAATATTGCACCGACGACATCAGGTTTCTCAACGACTCCATTGGCTTTTAACTCTGCTTTGATGACATATTTAGTTGTACTTGGATCGATATCCATATTTACCACCTATTATCTATCACACCGAAAACAGTTGAACCCTCGGTCCTCCATAAATCCCGATTTACTTCCGAACGAGTACCTTCTCTTCGCTCTTTAATCAACCCGCAATCGGGATCATATCAGGAACGGTTTTTTGACATCATGCGATCAAGCTGATGAAAGATGAGGGATATTGTATCATCACGAAGCAATTCTTTTCTTTCCTTCCTC
>JAGXLI010000112.1 GCA_018334755.1 Thermoplasmatota archaeon | reverse complement strand
GGATGGGTAAAGGTTATATACTCTGTCCGCCATTTTACCAATGTGTACTATGTGTAGAATACGACAGCATGTTCACAATTTCCAGTCCTTCCGAGGTGTTTATAGATGAAGTTCAAGCCCAGTCCTTTTTACCTATATCCGATCGAAGAGCCGTATCTGGATAATTTATTCGTCAACAGGGAAGAGGAACTGAAAATAGCTGAGGATCCTTTCACTTCCGAGTACATAGAGCGGTCATCTGTCTCCGAGATCTGTGCGGTCATCGGAGATATAGGAAGTGGAAAGTCAAGCCTCTTGAACTATATTAGAGCATCTGTAGAGAAGGAAAACTTTGATGTCAGCTACCACGACCGGGAGGATGAAGCTTTTCCAACCGCCAAAATCTTCGAAAAGGAGAGCGATGTCTATGTGATAGACGATGTGGATAAGCTCGATGAAGGGAAAGCTAGGCAGTTCTACACCATGCTGGAGAAGGCGATAAGTAAATGCAACCTCATATATTTCAGTGAAACTTATAGAAGAGATGAAGATCTGGTCAAACTGAGAAACTCAACTGTCTCTGAGAATATAATCTTGCCCAGATTTTTAAAAGAAGAGACCTTAAAGGATATCTTGAAGGAACGGATGAAAAACTGCTTAGTTAGCTCTAAATCAGAGTTTGAGTTCCCCTTTTCTGATCAAGCGATCAAGATGGCGTCTATAAGGAGTGGAAACAACTTGAGAAGCTTCTTCAAGTACTGTAAAGAAGCCTGGAAGATAAGCGAGAACAAAGAACACATCGAAGACGATACCATGAAAAAAGGAATATCCATGATAGATAGAGAACTGATTTCGAGGCTTGACATGAACGAAATACGGATCCTTTGGACGATTACTGAAAGTGCTAAAAACAAGAAATATGCCGCTAACCGGGTAAATATCAACAGAAAAACTCTAGACAGGGAATTAAGAGAGGGACCTTTGAAGAATCTAGTGGAATCTGAAAGAAAGGGAAATCAGGTGATCCTTAAATCAATATATTCAAGATTGCCTGAAGGTAAAGAGATCTTAGAAGATATCTACACTAGGATGGGTGTCGATATAGAAGGTCTATTTTGAGAAATATTTCCATTCCGAAAGGATTTTATTCTCTAACATTCATGCCACGCCGTACACAGGATGCATCGAACGCTAGCTGTCAGCGTGAGTATATCGCAGTCACGCTTGTGGCGTGACGAGTCGAAGACACTTGGCATGTGCGTGAAAGGCGGCGCTCCCACGACTTCGCTTGGCGCAGGACTTTTCTTTTTTACTTTACCGACCACTTTACCATCAAACTCCACAGGCGGGAGAGCCACCGTTTTTGCGAGCCCCTCCCCTTTCTCTGACTTCGAGGCCCTGCAAAACCCAATTTTTTCCTTAGAAATTTAAGAGAAGATTATAGAATAAAGAATCGGTTTATTTTTTGAATATCTCTCTTTTCTTTTTGATATGGGTATTATCTTTTTCTTCGATTTTTTCTATGACTTTTTTTAGTTCCTTTTTAGAGACCAAATCTTCTTCATAGATAGCTCTTAAGAGCTCCCTTAGATCATAAACCTTTATATCTCTTCTAACGCCCTCGCTATATAATTTAGAGTCGTTGGTAAGTAATGGAATATCTCGATTTTTGGCGATGACAAGGTTTTTCAGATCGGTCTTTGAGATCTCTAAAGAATCTATAGCCTCGTAGATCTTCAATTCGTTCTCATCCATCGTTGTTGTCTCACAGAACTCAAATACCTTCTTCGGAAAATCAAACCCTTCCTGCTTTGATACATCGAGCTCATCCCGCACATACTCGGTGACCAGAAATTTCCTGTCTGGAAAGACCAGTGGTAGAAAATCGAGGGCGTCTGCTTTCGCTAGAGCGCTTATTATATCTGTGTCACAGAGAACTTTATCCTTCAATATTCTCCCTCAGCTCTTCGACCTTTTCCTCTTCATCGTCTTTTTTATCGATATTTTTCTTCACGCCTCTTCGTTCTAGTATTTCGTTGAATTCTTCTCTACTCACTCCAGCTATCTCTAAAGCTCTTCCTATAGATATTTTTCCTTTTTTGTATAGGTATACAGCTACGTCTATCTTGTACTCCGGTTTTTCTTCTAGCATGAACCTGAACGAGGTTCTGAAGACATCGCTCTTGCTTGTAAATCTTCCTTCCTCTATTAACCCATCCACCTTTTCAGATTCGGCAGGGGCTAGAGAAATTGTCGTCTTTTTTCTAGTCATCTTTAGTATTATATAATATGAAATAGTCCTATTTAAGATTGACCCCGAAACTGCTATATTTGTTTTAAACTATACACTCGCAACATCGGAGGAAGGCAGGTTGAGTGAAGCAGTCGAGAAGAGCGTAACCGACACGCCGTTCTTGGACGATACAGATGATTTCATCTAGTCACACATAGATCCACATCATCCTCCGTCTGAAAAGGTGATAGAAGAACTAGCCAACATGTTGATTTTTCATAAGATAGAAGTCGCCATCTTTTCGAAGACAAGGTCATAAGGCTTTTCTGTCGTAGAGATCAATTTCCTCC
>JAGXLI010000069.1 GCA_018334755.1 Thermoplasmatota archaeon | reverse complement strand
CGCCTATACCCAATATGATAGCTAACTTTTTTTTCTTATCCATCTAATCACCTATATCAGTGCTTTTCATTATCTCTTCCAATATATCCTGGCTGTCTTCCATCTGGTCGGTGAGGAAATAGGTCTTTCCGTAGCCTTCTCCCATGGTGGTCACTATCCCATTATCTTCTAACAATTCAAGGTGGTGTTTTATCGTTTTGTAATCTAGATCAAGTTCCTTCGCTAGTTGATTGGCGTTCATAGGTTCCTCTCCGATGGTTTTTATTATCCTCAATCGGTTCTTCCCACCCCTTGTTCCTGCGATCAACCACCATAAGACCTTTTTCATTTTGACCATTCATGATTCGTATAACTTATCGACCAATAAATCTTACCACGGATAAAAAAGTAGAAGGGATGGAAGTCATGAAAAAATCCAACGAACCCACGCCCTTACTACCTCAACTTTACTTTTCACAGTCTCCTCGTCCTCTTCCACGGCGATGTTTCTCTCCACTGCCTTCGCCCATATCTTCCGGGACATCTACACCGTAGTCTTCCAGCATCTCTATCACCGTGTCCCTGATCTCATCTCTATCTGCACCGTCCTCTCTCATTGATTTCACCTTATCGATTATCTCTTCTTTCTGCTCTTCTGTCAGATTGAATCTGTCCAACATCCTCATCTTAGGTTCTCCGTCGCAATCTCCGTCGCCGGTCCCACGTGGTCTCTCAAAAGCCGAGCCACTGGAGGAATCGCTGTTTACACCAGCCGTCGATAGTCCTATAGCACTCGCCAGTAAAAATACCACGGCGATCACCATTATAATTCCTACTTTTCTGTTCATGCTCAACACCTGTTCATATCAACGACCTCCCTATTTATATGGGTTTTCCGGATTTGGTACCCAAGAAGACCCGATTTAGGCCCAAATTCGGATAAAACACTGATCCTTATACCAGTGAACGATCCTCGAATAATCTCAGGGTATATTAGAAAGATTCGGTTTCCCAAGCATAGGAAGGAGATTCATCCTTCTTCTGATGGTCTCACATGTTTTAAAACATAGTTCATCCCCAATCCCAAAATGAAGGCGATCGTGATGTTTGTTAACAATGCCACGACTGCCATGACCCCTGTTATAAAATACGAGTCGGTCTTCAAGCCGTGTTTACCCATCTCCAAACCAACGAATACTATCAGCGCCCCGAATACACTGTAGGGTATCAAATTGATGATCTGGGTGGTAGAGAAGAAGAGAGCGATCGGCAGCAAGAGAAGGCCGCTTATTATGTTCGAGCCGCCAGTCCTCGCTCCGTATCTATATTGGGCAGCTAATCCACCTGAGCCGTGACACATCGGAAATCCACCGAAAGGAACAGAACTCAAGTTCATCAAACCTATCGTTTTGGAGAATTTATCGGGATCGACTTTCCAGGAGAAGAGGTCGCCCATCAAAAGAGATGTAGCCAATATGGCGTTAGTCATAGTCAGAGGTGCCTGAGGTATAGCTAACAACCAACCACCTCTAACGAAATCGTTTACTGAGGGGATGATGATTGAAGGAACGGGCAAAAGACTCATCGAGGGAAATCCTAATTGGATAATACCAATGAGAAGGCCCAATAGAAGGACAAGGAGAGACGAAATATTGGGTACTCCCTTGGTTTTCCTCAAGCCAAAGAAAGCTATGATCAAAATGATACAAAAACCGGAGAGCAGATAATCTTCAGATAAGAATCCCAAAGAGGTCTTTAAAAGGATCAGCGCCAACCCTAGTTGAACCCCTCGTATCACGTTTTCTGGCACTTTGTTCTGGATAAATTTCATCCCTTTACCGAATCCTATTATTAAAAAGAGAAGACCGAGTATGATGCCTGAAGCGGTTATCTGTCCCTGGGTCAATCCACCCCCTATAACTATTGCACCAATAGCTTTCATAGGTTCAACGGGGACCGGCTTTTTATAGTATAGTCCGGTCAAGATGTACCATAAACTGAAGAACAGCAGGATGTGACCGAGATTCAAATCAGAGACGACAGCAACGCCGACGATGATCGGGAATAAAGTCCCGTAATCTCCGACAGCCCCTGCGGCTTCTTCTAGATTGAACCTGAAGTCCGGCCATCGCTCCTCGTTCATCTAGATACTTATACAGCTTTCGAATATATATTTTTTATATCTACAACCTCATGCCCTCTGATTCACCCATCTTACGAGAGGTTTCAATTTTTCGTGGAGTTCCCGTCCGTCTTGGGTGAGCGTGTAAGTGACTTTGGGAGGAACGCTCTCCTCGACATCCCTGTTCACGAGTCCTTCCTCGTTAAGTTCCTTCAATCTATCTGATAATGATTTTGGACTTATACCGTTCAAAGATCTCTGCAATTCGTTGAACCTGTAACCATCTTCCTCTTCCCCCAGATGACTGATTATACATATCGCCCATTTTTTGGAGACCACGTCGATCAAACCTTCGACTGGACAAAGGCAGGGTTCTTCCGTATCACAGCAGACTTCATCTTCGCTCTCCATCGTCGTTCACCTACTTACGAATTTTAAACCACATTTATGGTATGAAACTTCCAAAGTTAAATACTTTACTATCTGTAGTAGGTGTTGATGTGATAGCATGAGTGAAGATTGCTGCGAATCTGGACATAGTAGAAAAGGACACGGACACCACAAAAAGGGACACCATAAAAAAGGCCACCACCAAGGAGGACATCATGGAAAAGGCCATCACAAAAGCGGCCGTCACGGATGCTGCTGTGGAGGAAACCACGGAGGATGTTCATGCGGACATCATCAGGGTACCTGTGGACACGATAAAGGGTGGAGAAAATTCAAGTCCAAGAAAGAGAAGATCGAAAAACTAGAGAAGTACAAGGAAGAACTTGAAGAGGAACTACAGGCAGTCGAAGAACATATAGAAAAATTGAGCTGAAAATCGTTTACCCGCACAAAAGCGGGTTTTTTTTCTATTTTTTTAAAGGGTTCAAATTGCGTTATTTTTCCCGGGAAGGTTTTTATTGAGCCATTTAGGTCCAAATCTACTATAGGGATAAAAATCACATCAAAGGCCTAGTACTCCACTTTGAACTAAGTCCGTAGGGACTTTCTTACACTATGGATTATCATCGTCGTGAATATCGTCGATGATATCACTACAAAAGAGAGCAATAGAGTATAAACATCTCCTATCGGCTCAGGTTCAACAGATATTTCTTCACTCGGTTTGTCTCCCTGGATATTCACACCTCTATACTTTAGAACCACGCTTACATCGTAATCTCCTGCTTGTGCTTCCCACGAGATGTTATACCACTGCGATTCACCAGCGTTCAACTGGATCCCGGTTATATTTCCGATCTCAAAACTGTCGATATAATAGATCATAGTCACATTATTGACTTCAGATTTATTATTGCGGATCAGGGCACTTATCGTGATATTGTCTCCTTCCATGGGTTCTTCATCCGACAGCTGGATATCTTCCACGATTATATCTGGTTGGCCGGGAGCGCCCTGCTCCTGCCCTCTAGTACTGGAACTAAAAAGGATATTACCCATCATCAATATGAATATCAAGAACACGAACCCTCTACAAAATCTAGATTTTTCGGTTGACATCATTCCATCCTCCTTTTATTAACGAAATATAAGCTCAAGATGAATAGAATTATCGTGTATCCTAGAAGAACGTATATTCCGGTATAGAAATCAGGAGTGAAAGAAGCAGAACTCCCGAAAGGCCCTCCATTACGGAAATCTGATGTTTCGATCACACCTAAAAGATCAGTGATAAAACCCTCATAATATGAGATCAAAAACCATGGCTCAATATCTACCATCTTTAGCACACTCTCGGTTATCGGGAGTATCATCATCAAGGAGAAGAAGCCCAAAAGAGTAGAAGTTATCGACCTGTTCATCACACTGCTGAAGAAAAATATCAGGCTTATCGCTCCGAACATGTAGAGGACCGAGAAAAGATACGATTTCATGAATTCTATTCCCATGCCTGAGATACCATATACATACTGGATCTCTAGAGCCGTGATCCCATAATATATCGTTACTACGGAAAAGGTAGCGATCGCTGAAGCGAGATATTTTCCTATAAATAAACTGTTATGGTCCTGAGGTGTCGGGAACAATATGAGTCCTGTTTTGTTCTCATACTCCGAAGAGAGTATATCTCCAGCGAAAAGTGCTCCCGAGATGATTATCAGTAGATTGACGAATCCCAGATTTGTAGAGGCAAATTCCTCGGCCGTATCCGCGAGACCCATGTTCCATATCGTTGGGACTATATAAAAGACAGAAGCTAAAAAGATAGACAGGATCACAGCCATCTGAATCCTGTTGCGTCGGTAATGCTTTCTCAACTCAAATTTTGTAGAGAGAAACATGTCGTACATATCGCTTTTTATATTATCCAAAATTTTGGTCATTTTACCCCACCCTCACTCTTCCCTGCTAGGGAGATATAAAGATCTTCTAAATCCTTCTTCTCGTAACTGAAGGACACCACTTCGAAGCCTTTCTCAATCAATATTGTGAGGATCTTATGCATCCTCTCTTTTTTCCCGCTGTTGTATATCTTGACCTCGTTCCCATCAACCTTTACCTTCTCGATATACTTCAACGACTTTAAATCATCTATCTCATCTTTGGACAACGGATTTAGAAATTCGACGGATATCCTGTTGTGTTTCGCGTCGCCCAATATCGTTTCGACGTCATCATAAGCGACTATCTCTCCTTCGAATAAAAAGATGACCTTATTGCAGGTGAGACTGACCTCGTTGAGTAGGTGTGAGCTCAAAAAGATGGTTATATCTTTCTCACTTAAACTGTTGATCAGCTCTCTTATCTCTTTTATCCCCTTCGGATCTAATCCCATAACCGGCTCATCTAAAATCAATATCTCAGGGTCTGATAAAAGCGCTAAACCTATCGCGAGTCTTCGTTTCATACCCGTGCTGAAGTCTTCGATTTTTTTGTGTTCCCAATCCTGAAGTCTTACCGTTTTGAGTACTCTCTTTATCCTTTGCTTTATCCTTTCATCGTTCATCCGATATACTTTACCAAAATGTGTAAGGAGTTCGTTCGGAGTGAGATATCCATACATACCCGGTACTTCGATGAGAGAACCCACGTTCTTTAATGCTTTCTGTGGATTCTTATTAACGTCGATCCCCTCGATGTAAAGATTACCGGAAGTAGGCGATAGAAGATTGGTGAGTAATTTGATGGTCGTGGTTTTACCTGCACCATTGGGTCCTAGATAACCCACCACATCTCCCTTTTTGACTTTAAAGGAAACTCCCTTCAATGCAGTTAGGTCACCGAACTTTTTAACCACGTTTTCTGCCCTGATCGCGTATCCATCATCTACCATCTTTTCCATGATATTACCCTCTGTATATTTTATATATATTTACCAAATTATATGCCTAATTAGACCATATTTAGACCAAAATTCCTTCACTATCAATCATTCTCACCGCCCGTCTTATCTATCATCCATTCAATAACCAGTCCCATCAACCCAACGAAGATGATGGTCAGAAATAAACGGGCAAGCATGAATTCGGGACCTAGAAACTGCAGTTCGACCATCTCCTGCGGTATCTTTATGCACGCCCAGGCCGAGAGAAATACAACTATGTTGGTGATCCTGGCACCTTTTTTGATCATGGTCGAGGCCATGGGGAATGCCACGTACAGCGGTCCGGTCGGTAGAGTTCCGAAAAGTATCGCTAGGAAGAATCCCTTGATCCCGGAGGCTTTACCGAGGTATTTACTCACCGCATCTTTGGGTATATATACCGAGAACAGTCCCATCAAGACCATGACCGCCGGAAGGATGAATATCATCTCGGACAGGTAATCAAAAGCCGCTGAAATCACCGGCTCTTGTTTGCTAGGATACAGGTAAATCAGGACTACAGCAACCCCCATCATCCCGGCTAATATGAGCCAGTCCCGGAGCATCTTTTTCTTCTGCTCTTTCTTTTTTTCTTCCTTCACAGAAGCACCCCCATTATGAGGGCTATGATAATAGCGATGATAAAGCTCAATCCGTTCCTTAGAAGGGCGAATTTCTTACCGAGTTTCTTGATCTCTAGGGGTAAAGTGACCATACCGATCATCGTCAAGGTGGTGATGAATGCAGCGACAGCGGTAACGGTCGCGCCGCTGTCCAACATCGAAGCAGCCAATGGAAACGAAACCAAAGCTGGGATATGCAGGATAGAACCAACGATTCCAACAAGTAAAACTCCAAAGATCCCCGACTGCTCTCCCACGAACCTCGATATCTCCGAAGGCGGTACGAACCCGAGCATCAATCCGATGATGACGATTATGATCAGAACCGTAGGTAGGATCTTGAATAAAGAGAAAACCGCCTTCTTCAACGACTCTACAGCCTTCTCTTTGTCCCTATAAACTCCGTATAGGAAACAGATCAGGGCGAATAGATTGATGAAGATGGCGGTGACGCTCATCTACTCACCCTTGGTTATCTGTAATCCCAGTATCTTTACGCCTTCTTCTGTCTCCATTGAAAGTGTCGCCGGTTCAGTGATAAGGCACTTTCCCTCTGACAAAGTGACTGGTTCTTCGTCCACCGTAACTTCAACCTCTCCATCGAGAACGACAAATATAACATAAGAAGACATCTCACAGGGCGGTATCTCCTCTCCTTCAGAAAGGAGTATATGCCTCGCTTTGAATTCTCCCTCTTTATAAAATGCCTGTTTTTCTTCCATCTCTTTCAAGTCGAATATTTCCATATTTTCTCACCTCCTTTTTATCCATCTCCAAACTCTTCTTCATAAAAACTGGTCATCTTCTCCATCATCCTTTTTCGCTCTTTGATCATCTCCAACCACCTTTTCAGATGTTCTCTACCTTCTTCTGTCGCACTGTACACTCTTTTATCGGGTCCAGATCCACTTTTTTTCCATTCCGATTCCAAAAGACCCTTCTTCTCCATCCGTCTCAAAGTGGTGTACATCGTCCCTGATTTTATTTCATGTCTGCCTTCGCTCAACTCCTCTATCCTTTTGATTATCCCGTATCCGTGTAGTGGCTTCTCACAGACCACTCTGAGGATCAGGAAGTGAATCCATCTCCCCTCGGGAGAACCAGGGTGCTCTTGACAGTTGGGTGTCGAATCTTCACACATCTTACCACTAAGTAACAATGTTATATAGTACTATATAACAATGTTACATATATGTTTTTCCCATTGGTTAATAGATTTAAAGTGGAAGACGCAACTTTTAGGAATATTTTCCTCGTCCTCACTCGGTCAAAGACACTCGTGATTATTTGTAATTGCGTTGCGTCATCCACAACTAGTCAAGGACACTAAAAAAATCAAAGAAAAGTCGTGTCCTTGACTATAAATAAGAGATCCTGATTTACTGGATGTGCAGACGCGGAACAAAAAATGGCTAGATTTCAGATTCAATCTTGAAGAAGCGGCCGGTGCAGTTGGAGATTATGGGACCATTTTTCCCATAATCATAGGAGTGGCTGTGGTGTCCAACTTGAATCTGGGGTATATCCTCCTGTTCTTCTCCCTATGGTACATCATCACCGGTCTGTACTACAAAAAGCCGGTCCCAGTCGAACCGATGAAGGCCATGCGAGTCACATCTTTACTGATTATCGACCTGTTTCCTTGGAAAGTTGACCCTGATAAATTATCTAAAACGATCAATTTGATACCCTATAGCGTATTCGGGGCACTGATGGTATTCGTCGGTTTGGAGATGGGTAAACACGGCTTGGAGACCGACTCGTATTTGATTACAGGGGTCATGGCGGTCCTCGCATTATTCAGCAACATCACGATCGCGTTCATTTTGGGATTGGGGATGAATTATATTTTGAAAAAGGTGAAGGGGCCAAAAAAGGAATGACAAAATATTTTTTCGATATCAAAGCATCTTGAATACAGCTACCATAACGATAATTATCCCAGCCACTATCAAGACCAGACCGTGCCAGAAATAAGGATGGATCTCCTCACTCGCCTCAGCGGAAGGTGTAACTTCCGTACCAGACTCACCGGCTTCTTCGGTGATCGTCATCAAGATGACTCCTCCGATTATCAAAAGGACTCCAAATAACATCACGACCTGTTTAGCTTCCATATAGTGTTAAATGTTTTAATATATTATATAATTGTCGAATGTTTACATCATGGTAAGTTCTCTAGCCTTCAGTTACCTATATATGTCCCTACCTTCCACTATGAGTGGGGGCGTTTCCCGGATCATAAGAATCTAGTGGTTTTAAAGTGGTGTTTATAGAGACCAAGCGAAAAAACTAAGGTGTGGGGACACATCCGACTTCAAGGCTGGATATATATGAAGTCAAATTTAGATTGCATCCCGTGTTTCCTGAGACAAGCTTTAGAGGCCAGCAGAATGGTAACGGATGACGAAAAGACTCAGAGGGAAGTTCTGAATAAGTCTATGGACATCTTACGGACGACGGACCTTAGCGGTAAGAAGCCGCCTGATATTGGAGAGCACATACACCAAACCGTCAAAGAAGTGACCGGCAGATCAGATCCATATCAGAAGATCAAGGAGAAACAGAACGAAGATGCCCTAGAGATCTATCCAGATCTGGAAGAAAGAGTGGACGAGGCAGAGGAGCGTCTTTTGACTGCAGTGAAGATCGCCATAGCGGGTAACGTTATCGATCTTGGCCCAGGGCATGATATCGAGCTTGAAGAGGACGTGGAAGAAATCTTATCTAAAGAACTGACTATAGATCATTACGATGAATTCAAAGAAGAATTAGAGAAGGCAGAAACGATCTTTTATTTGGGAGATAACGCGGGAGAGATAGTCTTCGATAAGCTTCTACTTAGAGAGATGCAGGATAAAGAAATATTTTATTTTGTTAAAGGAGCTCCTAAAATCAACGATGCCATGGCCATAGACGCGAAAAAAGCGGGAATCGACGAGTACGCAAAAGTGGACGTTGTCGGAGACAGTTCTCCAGGGACCGGCCCAGAAAGAGATTCGGACGAATTCATAGAAAGGATGCAGGAAGCCGATATGGTCATCAGCAAAGGCCAGGGGAACTATGAAGCTTTGAGTGAAGTTCCAGTTAACATATTCTTCTTCCTGAAAGCGAAGTGCCCTGTGATAGCTGAC
>JAGXLI010000017.1 GCA_018334755.1 Thermoplasmatota archaeon | reverse complement strand
CCTTCTTGGGCGATATAGATAAAGATTCGGTCCTGTTTGAAACATTGTAGCTCAACAGTTCTTCCTCAGTGGATATATTATTGGATGGGGAATAAGAATATGACCAGACGTAGTTCTTTGCGGAGGGGGCATAATTATATTTGAAATAACTATCATCTTCAGGCGGGGTACTGTTCATCTCAAAACCGGTGAAATCTCCAGCTGGGACAGATACATCCTTCTTCGTTGGCGATGTACTCACATTTTTCTCGCTCGTTGTATTCTGATAATCTGTCTGTTCTTCATCCATGAAGCTTCCTATCTTTATCCTCTGGTAGTTTCTAGATCTCTGAGTCGTATTCGCATAGAACTCGCCGCCCAGCTCTATCGGAAAATCATGATTCTCTACGACCGGGTCAGCGTGACTCAGTGTCTCCCTCCATATAGTTGCCGGATAGGTATCACCCTGATAGGTGACATTTCCTTCCATCTTTCTCCATTCATAATTAACAACGGTTCCCAGATCGCTCATCCTTTGGAATCGATATCCGTCTATCTCGCCAGAATGTATATTAAAGCCATAAGCTTCTATTTCTCCCTCTATGATTTCACCATCTACGCTGACATTATATCCGTAATACTCTGTTCCGTTGTAGGTGTAAGTCTCTATCTGTGAAACGGTATATGTGATATTTTCTTCTATGTAGATATATCCGCTGTCACTTGAGTTCCCCTCAGTCTCCCTGTGGTATGTCCAGTTATCCCCTACCTCGAAGGCCGGGATATCTGTAGAGGTGTTAGAACTTATTTTCTCTTGAGTATCAAGATCCTCAGTCGTTTCCTTCTCAGGCACTATCTGATCTTCAGTTCTCCCCAGCCCTAAAAATATAGCTGAGGATAATAAAAATAGGAATACTAAAAGGCAGTATAGCTTTGTCTTCATTTTTTCCACCTAGCCGAAAATAAAACTTGAGGTATTTATGATTTAGGTATTGTCAAGGAGGATGTGAATATTGAAGCGTCAGAGGACAGAATTTTGTTCCCACTTTACTAGATCTCCTCGCCCCTGAAGCGTTCCACTTCCTGCATCACCTTATAGGTCTTCATCAGGTCCGATCGCGTGATCATACCGTTAAGGTGATCTTCCCTATCTGAACGGACAACTTCAACTTTTGAACCCCCGATAAAAACAACGAGAGAAAATATTTAAAATCTACATCGCTCCGACTTTGAAAGTTCGGTTCGATAAATCAGAACAAGATTTAATTATTTAGTCATTTTTTTCCTCCCCATGTCAACTTACGAGGATCTTTTGGAGATATCCGAGCAGCTGCAGAACATACAAAGGAGCCTTTCTCTTTTGGTCTGGGATGAAAGAACTTACATGCCCAAAGGGGCGGTCGAAGGGCGCTCTGAGAGCAAGGCCGAACTCTCCCAGCTCTATCACGAAAAGCTCACCTCTGAGAAGACAAAAAGATGTATCGACGAGCTGAACAAAGAATCGGCTCAGGCGGAACTGGACGAGGTTCAAAAGGCCGCTGTCAGGGAGATGACCAGAGATTTCGAGCGTAAGTACAAAGTTCCTGATGAACTCATAAAGAAGATGTCGAAGGCCTCTACGAAGGCACAGTCCGCGTGGGAGGAAGCTAGAGAAAGATCGGATTTCGAACATTTTTTGCCCCATCTTGAAAAGCAGATAGAACTGAAGAAAGAGGCGGCAGAATACATAGGGTATGAGAACGAAACCTATGACGCCTTCATAGATGAATACGAACCTGGCTTCACCGCCGAGAAGGTAAAGAAAATTTTCGATCCGATGAAAAAGGAACTATCCTCTATCGTCAGTAAGATATTGTCTAAAGACTTAGAACCCGGTAAGGGCGTCTTTGAGGGAAAAACGTTCCCGGTCAAAGAACAGAAAAAGCTATGCCGGGAACTTACTGAAGACCTAGGATTCGATTTTGAACACGGTAGACTCGATAAGGCGGTGCACCCATTTACGATAGGCATGGACGACGATGTAAGGTTAACGAACAGGTACTCTGAAGAAAATATCACATCTATATTCAGCTTGATGCACGAAACAGGTCATGCACTGTACGAGCAGGGTCTCCCTTCGGAGTGGTACGGCCAACACCTAGGAGGATACATCTCGATGGGATATCACGAGTCACAGTCCAGGATGTGGGAGAACTTTGTAGGAAGGAGTAGGGAATTTTTGGATCACATCTTCCCGAAACTGTGTGAGAATTTTTCCGGCTTGAAAAAACATTCGAAAGACGAGTTTTATAGAAGGATCAACCGGGTAAAACCCACTTTCATAAGGGTGGAGGCCGACGAGGTCACTTACAATCTTCATATAGCTCTCAGGTACGATATAGAACTTGGACTTTTCAGAGATGAACTCGAACCGGAAGAAACTAAAGTGGTCTGGGAAAACAAGATGGACGAGTATCTTGATATAGTTCCCGAGGACCCGGCTCAAGGGGTCCTTCAGGACGTACACTGGTCCGCCGGGCAGTTCGGATATTTCCCGACCTACGCCCTGGGTAATCTCTACGCCGCCCAGATCTTCGATACTGCGAGAGAAGAGATCGACGGGCTGAAAGATGATATATCTCAAGGACGATTTGAAAGCTTGAGAGGGTGGCTGAGGGAGAATATACACCAGCATGGGAGGAAGTACAAGGCGAAAAAGATGACTGAAAGATTGACCGGAGAAGAATTGACGGCGGAGTACCATCTAGATCATCTAGAAGATAAGTACGGTTCGATCTACGGTCTCTAAAAGGACTAGATAATCCTCCTGCTTTAATCTACGGGGACCATTCTCCGGCTCAGTTCATCGGCCCTGCCGTTCTCTTCCCTCTCGATCCATTCGAAGCTGACGTTCATACCTTTTACTGCCTTCGATGCCTTCTTCCAAAGATCGAAGAGATCATCTCTGTTCACGCTTAAACTACCCTCCATCTGTTTTATCACCAACATCGAGTCGCCTTTACAGATGACCGATTCCTCGGGATAATGCATCTTAAGATATTTCAGACCGATTATGAGAGCCAGGTATTCCGCTCTGTTGTTGGTCAGGCCGTCCATCTTCCTGATCTTCCCGGTCAATTCGTCTATCGTTCTCCCGTCCTTTTTGATGACCACCCCATATCCGCCGGGCCCACCTGGATTTTTCAGACAGGAACCGTCGAATTCCATTATCAACATCTTACTAAGACCTTCGTAAAACGATAGCTGGGAAGAGATATTAGAGATTTTGGTGGATTTTTCAATTGTAGCCTCTTTGTCTTCTTCTCAAACTCTTCAAAACAAAATGATTTATAAAGAAGTTATTAATCTGAAAGAACAGGTGTCGAGCCGTTGAAGATCGAGATCAAGGAAAAGCCGTGGGATCTGCTGTTTGTGGCGGTAGTTACAGCTTTACTTATCATCGCGATAGCGCTCGTTCCTGACAGCGCTATGAGAACGATCTTGGGTCTTCCCTTCATACTCTTCTTCCCTGGGTACGTACTGATATCTTTCCTGTTTCCAGAAGAAGAACCTTTGGACAAGATAGAGAGGATCGCACTCTCTTTCGGTTTGAGCATCGCGATAACGCCGCTTATAGGTCTTCTTTTGAACTATATCTGGGAGATCAGCCTCGTTCCCATATTATATTCACAATCTCTGTTCATATTCACATTTTCTTTACTCGCCTTTCTGCGCCGGAGGACGATCCCGACGGAGGAGATGTTCAGCATCGAGTTCGAGATAGATCCGCCGGACTGGGAAAATTATGATATCATCGACAAAGCCCTAGTGATAGCTACCGTGGGGTTACTGATCGCCTCCGGATCTCTGGCTTACCACATTGCTACGACCCCGAGGACAGGGGAGCGATTCACCGAGTTCGGTGTTCTTGGTCCGGAGGGGATGGCCGATGATTACCCCACTAACCTGACTGTTAATGAGACCGGGACGGTCATAGTGATGGTTACCAATCGGGAGCATGCCTCGGTAAATTACACCTTAGTGATAGGTGCAGGGCATTCGTACGATAATATGAGCGATGAAGGGGATATACCGGAGGATTTCAACGTCACACTCCCATCGAACAATACCTATAAAGAAACCAGTGTCAGATTAAGGCACGGTGAAAAATGGAATAGGACCGTCAACTTTTCGATAGGAGAAGAAGGCAGAGCTATCAAACTCAATTTCTTCCTGCTGAAAGATGGAGACGTTTACAGGCAGCTCCATCTGTGGGTCGATGTGTTGGAGGGATGATTTGATAGAAGTGAAACTCAGTAGAAGGGGCAAGATATTGCTCTTACTACCTATCTTTCTAGTAGCTATCTCGATGTATTTAAGTGAGCCCTACGTGGCGGTGACCGCCGCATTGTTGTTTTCTCTGTTCTTCTATTCAAGGGCTGAGATCGCCAACTGTTCTGTAAATATCGAAGACCGTTTACCTGAGGGAAACAAAACGGTCGGCGAGGCCTTCAAGGTCCAACATAAGGTGAAAGGCAGTAGAGTTTTAGATCTCAAATTCTCAAAGAAGATGAACGACGAATTCGAGTTGAAAGGAAAAGATGAAGAAGAACAGGTAAGAACGGGTTCTCGATTTTCATATCAAGTTATACCTCAAAGCAGAGGATATCACAAGCTGGGGAAGATAGAGGTCTGGCTTTACGATCCTCTGAGGATATATAAGAAGGAGATAGAGCACGATATCGAGGAGGAAGTGGTCGTACGGAGTTCGAAGGAAGCGATAAAAAGAGCTAAAACGTACTCGAAGAGAAAACATGCGGAGGAGTTCGTTGAGGATCCTTTCGCTTTCACACAGCGCTCTAATGAATTCGAAGGGATCAGAGAGTTCCACCCGGGCGATTCACTGAGAGATATACACTGGAAGTCATTTTCCAAGTTCCAGAAATTGATGACTAGGATCTACGAAAGGGTCTCTCCCATCGGTGCCCAGATACTGCTCGATTGTTCTCCATCCATGAGAAGAAAACTACCTAACGGCACGACGAAACTCGATCATTCCATTTACGTTTCTCTTCAGATGTTGAAGAACTTTGAAACTCTAGGTCACGAGATAGGCATGACCGCTTATGATCACAAAAAAGTGATATTTCATAAGAGTCCAGACCTGGAAAGTACGATCTTTAGGATGTTGTATGAGAAAGTCAGTGACCTTCCAGGGGCTATCGATCCTAAAGACATGTCGATGGACAGGTATGACGATTCTCTAGATCTTTCCGATCTGGACTCAGATGAAAAACGGTTTTCCGAAAAGATCGGAAAATTCATCTCTAAGAGTGGACGCAAGGACATCGCCGGGGTACTTTCTGCCGTCGACCAGATCAAGGCGAGGGAGGAAAAAAGAAAATTGGTGATAATCATCTCTGACCTGGAGATGCAGGCTAAGGCGACGCTGAAAGCCGTAGAACATCTAAAGGAGATGAAACATGAGGTGTGGCTCATAGTTCCTTTCAGTCCATGGTATGATGTGGAAGAAGTTGAGGAAAAAACACTTGAGAAGGCTTACCAAGAGTATGAAAAGCTGGAGAACATTTTAGGTTACATAGAACGGTTGGGCTGTCCTATATTCGAACTCTATCCCGATAGAGAGGGTTTCACCATACTGGAGGAATGGGGTGAGAGAAAGACATGAAAGCTAAAAAAATTACCGCGCATCTCCTCGGATCTATACTCGTCCTGTCTACTATATACCATTCCGAGACATTATATTCACTCTTAGTAGTGATACCTTTTTTACTGGTCTCTTACTGCGTCCATCGAGAGAAAAACCGGTTCGTCTTCCCTTCACTGCTTTTTGTCACTTTATTTACACCGTTCTTCATCTCCGCCGGATCGCTGAATGAGCTTTTTTCATTATTCATATTTCTGATCAGTTTTGCCGTTCCTCTATTGATATACTGGTTGGTGGTACTTTTGGACGAGCCGAAGATCAGGTTGAGACCTCTCGGTATCGCTCTTTCTTACGTCTTTATGACCGGTTTGCTGTTCTACCTACTTCCGGCTCTATTAGGTATCTCCGATTTCATCATTTCAGCGGAAAATAGAGGGCCACAGACTCTCCTGTTTTTAGGCACGGGTATGCTGATCGCGGTACCCTATCACATGATACTGGAGATGAAAGACTAGTCTCTAGAAAGATCCCCTTTTGGAGCTTCCACTCTCTCCTCCAGTATATCATCTAAGATATGGTGTTCATCTATATCTTCCAATTCGGCCTCCACTGAAACGATCAACCTGTGGGGTAATACCCTTCTTGCCATCTCTTTAACGTGATCGGGTATCACGTAATCCTTCTCACTGATGAGGGCGAAAGCTTTCGATGCATAGAGCAGTTGCTCACCGGCCCTCGGGGAAGCCCCTACAACTAGTTCATCGACGTTCCTAGTCTCGAAGATTATGTCTCTTATGTAACTTAGCACGCTGTTGGAAACGAAGACATCATCATGAAGGCCACGGATCTGCAATCCGAAGTCGTCTTTCACCTTGTTCACTTTTTCCTCGTCCCAATCGCCATTCTTGCTCTTCAGCATATCCAACTCGTCTTCACGACCGAGATAACCCATGTCGCTCTTTATCATGAACCTGTCAAGTTGGGCTTCAGGCAGGGGATAAACTCCCTCGGTCTCGATCGGATTCCTGGTGGCTATTACGAAAAAAGGTTTCGGAAGTCCCAACGTTTTACCTTCTATGGTCACCTGGTTCTCCTGCATCGCCTCTATAAGAGCAGACTGCGTTTTGGGCGGTGCCCTGTTTATCTCGTCCGCCATCAGTACCTGAGCGAAGACCGGTCCTTTCCTCAACTCGAATTCACTGCTTTTCTGGTCATAATAGTAGTGCCCGGAGATATCCGCCGGCAGCATATCCTGGGTGAACTGTATCCTCTCGTAGTCGAGATCGACAGCCTTCGTGAAAACTTTTATCATGGTGGTCTTGGCTATTCCAGGGACACCTTCCAGTAAGAGGTGCCCACCGGTCATCAAGCACACCAAAAAATCATCTATCACATCTTCATAGCCGATGATGACCTTGCTTACTTCTTCTTTGACCTGCTCGAATTTTTCTTTATAGAGTTCATGATCCTCCAAATTCTTCATCTCCTTTATCGACTTTGACAAATCGGTCGTTTATCATCTCGAGTTTATCTTTATCCCAATCGGGATGATTATTTAACACTTTTGCGATAGGTTCATCCCCTTCTTCTTCACCGATGAAATAGAACAAAAATTGCTTCAACTTCTTCAAAATAGTATCTCCACTCTCAGTCCAGGTGTGATATACCCCTATGCCTATCCCGAAGAACAGGAGTAGAACGCCGGCGACCTGATTTGAAACTTCTCCCGTGTATATGATCGTGTTGACAAAACTCATCTCCCTGTGACTTTCGTCGAATATCAGGTTGGATCTTCCCTGGGAAAGGTAATCCAATATGTTAACGCTCAAAGGTCCATTATCCTTTTTATCCAACATCGAATTGATGAAGATACTGGGGTCCGAAACCAAGATGAGTTCTCCTTCACCGTAACTTTCCACGGTGATCAACGGATACTGTTTAAAGGATTCGTCGTCGTCCTTCATCCTATTTTCGTTCTTGTCCAGCCAGGAGGCCCTCGAACTTGTCAAGAGAGTGGTCGCATTTTCGTCCTTATCGATAGCCGTAGGTTCGTTGAGCATCACCTGCGATACATTATCGGTGATGTGATGTTCAGTCGTGTTGTAGGCCACCCCGAACTTTGGTTTCTTTTCAAACGATAGATCTAAGAGGGGAGAGGAGTGGAAGGAAGAATTAGTATCGAGTCCGTCCAAAAGTGAGTTTCCGCTTCCGAGATCGTCAGCTAACACTACTTTTCCTCCGTCTCGAAGAAAATCGTGGACAAATCCCTTGCTTTCACCGCTGAATTCCTGCCTGGGCCCTATGATCATCATCCCGGTCTTTTCCGGTTCTACGTCATATTCAGTAAGTTCTTTCTGGGTAACTTCAGTTCTTTTCCCTTCTGCAAGTTCGATATTGGATGTAAAACTCCCCATCTCGCGGGTCCTGACGGCCAGATCACTGCAGCCGTTCCAGCCGGGGTTGTAGATACTGAAGTCACTATCGTTGACCACCAGAGGTGCCGATACCGCTAGAAAAAATATCAAAAAGAACACGGCGATAGCGATCACATAAGCCGTGACTCTATACATAACCTCCTTCAAGACGACACCTCCTCGGTCAACTTGGAGATGGACGAGTTGAACTCTTCGATCTCAGAAGAGGATATGCTTCTGTCCGTGAAGAGCACCTTTTCGAATCGATCTGTTACGTATCTGATATGGTCTTCCAGTTCCTTCAGTTTCGGGTGAGAACTGATCTCACGCTCGAGTTCCTGATGGGTCTTACCTCTGGAAAAATCGATGAATCCAGAACTCTGCAGTAGATCCAAGAAATTTCGATAGGTCTCTGGGATATCCTCACCGGAATTCGCACTCGGTACGGATATCTTCGGGGAAGGTTCGCTCACCTTCTCATCTACACCTTCTTCTTCCTTTTTCTCCTCCTCTTTACCCGTAAATACATACACTAGGATCAAAACGACCGTAATAAGCACCGCTATTGAACCGATGAATGTATAACTCTTCCAAAATGGTTCTTCTTCCTTCACCTCGATCTGAATATCTTCGCTTCTCGCCTCTCTAAACTTTTCAGTCCCTTCGAAATGAACGTCCAGTACGTGCTGACCGCTCTGCAGTTCGCGTTCTTTGGAAAAGACAAATGTGAAATTTCCTCCGTCTCCCGTTTCGACCGATCGTACCATCTCACTATTCAGACTTATACTCAGATTCTGCCCCTCTATACCTTCGCCGGAGGAGACGTTTAGGAGTTTACCGTTCAAAGCAAATTCATCGGTCCCAGTTTTTTTCATCACTTTTGGATAATCAAGATCAACTATTCCTGTGGGTATGCTGACTTCAAAACTTATTCCGCTTGAAGAAGGTGATATGGTTTCGTTTCCTGCCTCATAGATGGTCAACTTCTCATCACCTACTTCTATTCTGTATTCTCTCGTTTCATTCTCGGAGATAAACCATCCTTCATCCTCTTCAGAAAGATTTGCATCAGCCTCAACATCATAACTTTCGTCTTCAAATGCGCCTTTTAATTCAGGATCAATACTCCCTTCATCAAGATACTCCATATATTTTGTCCGATTCAAGCTAAACAGATACTTTGCTCCATCATAATTCACTCTCAAGTCGGAAACGCCCCAGCGAAATTCTCTCGACCCATAACTTAAATTAAAATATCCCTCTTCATTGATGGTGATCGTCTCGTTAAAACTCGTTTTCAATTTTGTCCCCGAAACGTTTACGTCGGCATCCGTTTTAAATTCTCCAACTATTTCGATAGTTTCATTATAATATGCGTCTTTTTCTTTCTCCAATTCTATACTGGAAGGGTATGGATCTATATCTACAGTTAAGTTTTTCGATCGTATTTTTTCTCCATCGATATCGACCATGGCCGAGAAGATTATTTCTTCGGCGATCTCCTGCCCCCAACTAATATTATATGTATATTCATAGTATCCTTCAAACGTAGAGATATTGATCGTTTCGTTATTACCAGTGGAGATATTAAGAGAAACAGTAGCATTGGTAACAAATTCTCCTTCACGGAGGAAGTATCCATGTATATCCACTCTAGTCCCGGGATGACCCTTTTCTGGCCCATATATCGTTAAGGCAGAAGGTACATCCCCCACTAATTTTTCTAGCTCTTTCCTATACTCATCTATGAGATCGTAATTATCTTCGATAAGTCTATCCAACTCAGTTATATCGAAGAAATTTTCATCTATTCGTTCTCTATTTTTTTCTATCTTCGGTAAAATTTCCTCCTCCATCTGATCCAAGTGATTACGAGAATTGATGAACAGCTCACCGATACCTTCTCCTTTCTGTGTAGACTCGTTCAAACTTCCTTGGATGATCTGCGTAATTCTTGTCAGATTGGATATCAGTGAGTGGTGTCTTGTTGCGTACCTTGTGAGATTCGAAGAAAGAAGATAGAAAGGAATATAATAATCCTCAAGAAAATCAGAACTGTTGACCACGCCCTTGATTTCACTCGATACTAGATCAGGTTTTGATAACACCTCTTCTCTATTTATCGCGATCTCCTTTGAGATGTTAAGATGGTCCTCTCTATAATCTTCCGATAGCGTACCGTTTTCTCTCCATTCTAAAGTGTAATTCACCCATAAGCCCTCTTTTAAAGATCTCTCTATATCTTCTTTTGTGTTGCTTAACATCACAAGAAGATCTCCAACATCCTTCTCAGCCTTATCCGGATCCTCGTGACTACCTACAGCCGTATTTAAAATCAAGGTGGACAGTAGGATCATCAAGATCACGAACACAGAGCTTAGATATCTTGAATCTAGCATCTAAGAAATCAAGTTGTACGTTACAATTAAAACTTTTCTGTTACTATGTCGGAATATTTATCTTTTAACCGATGACGTCCTCCAGTGCATCCATGGTTCTTTTGACTTTACTCTCCTCGGCATTGTATCCCATGTGTCCGACCCGGATTATGTCCTCTTTTAGATCACCGAAACCAGTGGCCAACAGTATATCATGTTTCTCTCTTACCTCCTTCTGGATCCTGTCTGCTTCGCCGTCAACTTTGAAAGCGGTCACCGTAGGAGAACAAAGTTTTTCCGTCTCAGGGAAGAACTCGAGACCGATCTGCTTACCCCTTTCTCTACACTGGCTAGAGATCTCTTCATGACGGATATAAACGTACTCTTTTCCCTCTCTCAAGATCGAATCTACTGACTCGTCAAGGGCGTAAAGGTTTGATACCGAAGGGGTGTATGGAAAACGACCCTGTTCGAGCCAATCTTCTTTCCAACCTTTAAGACTGGTGTAGAAATGATGGTCCTCTTTTTCCATGATGATCTCCCAGGCATCTTCGCTCACTGAGAGGGCGGTCAATCCTGGAGGTGAGCTGAGACATTTTTGGGATCCGCCTATGCAGATGTCTACATCTTCCATGGGTATCGGCGTCCCTCCCAGGGAAGATACAGCATCCACAACGGTTATCATATCTTCTTCCTTCAAAATTTCAAGGACCTTTTCTATCGGATTCAACATACCCGTTGGTGTCTCACAGTGGACCATCGTGGCCAGTTTGAAATCGTGCTGCTCTACGACTTCTTTGATTTTCTTTATATTCAGAGGTTTATCGGGCTGGAAGTCACAGACGACCGGTTCTCCGCCGTAACTTTCTACGAAGTCAGCAAAGCCATCGCCGAAAATCCCGTTAGAGATGCATAGGACTTTGTCTCCTTTTTCTATCAAAGAAGCTATGCTGGCTTCAAGGCCCAATATCCCTTCCCCACCCAGTATGATAACGTCGTCTTCGGTGCCGTAAAGTTCTTGAAGTTTGTCCTCTAAAGAATGATAAAATTCAGAAAATTCTTCCTGGACATACGGGTTCTCTACCGGTCGACTCATAGCTTCTCTAACAGGAGGCGGGACCTCGGTCGGCCCAGGGGTCATCATGAGAAGGTCTTTGTCATCACTCAACTTTTCCATCGATCGACTCATAGCCTCTTTAACATTTTTTATATTCTGAGAAAGTTTTGCCGCTTCTGGCGCCATCATGAGCATGTTGAACACGTCCTGATACAATTCGGTAAATAGAACAAGTTATTTGTATTTATTGTCAAAAAGCTTCGTGATAGATCAAAGAAAAGTCGCTGAACGATCCATAAAAGTGAAAACCTTCAGGGAGGAAATTATTATAAAGGGCCTCCCTTTGTCCTTTCCTGTTATGAAGATATCCGTTGTCATCCCTACCATGAACGAAGAGGAGTCCATCGGAGAGGTGATGGACGAGATAAACGAGGCTCTCTCCGGAAGGGATTACGAAGTTTTGATAGTGGATACGGAATCCACGGACAAGACTAGAGAGATCGCACGGTCCAAGGGAGCCAGGGTGGTGGAGGAACCCAGGAAAGGTTACGGAAGGGCCTACAAGACCGGCTTCGAGGAAGCCGAGGGTGACATAATAGCGACTCTGGACGCAGATTGTACTTATCCAGCCTCGAAGATCCCCGAGATCGTCGTGATGATAGAGGACGAAGGTTACGAGTTCGTAAGCACTGATAGGCTCTCTAACGTTTCATCAGACGTTATGGGGATGAAGCACCGGTTCGGGAACTGGATGCTGAAAGCCACGATGAATCTTCTCTTTAGAACAAAAGTAAACGATTCTCAGTCCGGGATGTGGGTCTTCAAGAAATCCGCCCTAAGGCACCTTAATGTTACGAGCGACGGCATGCCCTTTTCAGAGGAGATAAAGATCGAAGCTATAAGGAAGGGAGTCAAGTTCGACGAAGTCCCTATCGAGTACAGCCAGAGGAAAGGCGAAGCGAAGATACGATCCTGGAAGGACGGATTTAAGAACTTATTTTTCCTGTGGAAGAAAAGATTGGGATTGGTTTGAAGATCGGTGTGAATATCATGAGAAGCGGGAAAGACAAAATAAAGATCGCTCCATCCATCCTATCGGCAGATTTTTCATGTTTAGAAGATTCTATAAAGGCGGTAAAGAGCACCGAGTGGCTTCATCTTGATGTCATGGACGGTCATTTCGTCCCCAACATCACTTTCGGACCATGCGTTATAAAGTCCATCAGGGAAAAGAGCGATCACGTCTTCGATACGCACCTGATGATCTCCGAACCTGAAAAGTACGCGGAAGAGTTCGCCGAAGCCGGTTCCGATATCATCACTTTTCATGCTGAAGCAGTGGATGACCCTAAGAGCGTCATAGAGGAGATAGAAAATTGCGGTGTTCAAGTCGGTGTGAGTCTGAAGCCGGACACTCCTTTTGATGCTGTTCGAGAGTACTTACCCTCTCTAGACCTGATCTTGATAATGACGGTCGAACCGGGCTTTAGCGGTCAGAGCTTCATGCAAGAAGTGGTACCTAAGATAAAAGAGGCGAGAGAAGCGGTCGATGAGATTGAAAAAGATATAGATATCTCGGTGGACGGAGGCATCTCTCCGAAGACCGCACCCCAAGTGGTAGAGAATGGATCTAACGTTTTAGTATCTGGCTCCTCGGTCTTCAAAGGCGACGTTGATAAAAATCTGAAAGAATTGAGAGATTCGGTGAAGTAGTCTTTTGTTCAGTGCTCCCACGGGAATTTTTTGTCTAAGAATTTGTTGAGGGCTCTTTTTTCTTCTTCGATCCACTGCTCGTCAGCTAAAAATTCACCCTTCTCTTCAAGCATCGGGTTTATGGCGCTTCCCAGGTCGACTTCCTTCATTATCTGTCTCATGGCATCTTTTACACTGGAGTTTTTTCTTTCTCTGTCCACCCAACTTCTTTCTCCTTCCAGATACGCATCTTCGCCGTACTTGGCGATGAATTCCTCCGTATTATCTATCCAGACCGGAGGCCCTCGATGTTTTTTAATCTTTGAAAGTTCGGCGTATTCTACTTCGAAGATCAGTAGAACTACCTCATCTTTGACGAAATAATCGGAATGGAGTATCTCGAAGTCTTTTCTAATCAGGTGCTGTTTGAATTTTTTGATGCACCTCTGCACCTGCGGATAAAGATTATCCTGGACTATATCCGGCTTCGGAAACCTCCATCCGACCAGATCGGTACTTCTCTCTTCTAAGATTTCTGATAAAGTTTCAGCGCTCTTCTCTTCCAGTCCATTCGGAAAGAAGAATCTAAGCTTAGGTTCCTTCAGGAACATCTTTGAAGATAGTACAAAGAGTGCAAATTTTTCAAGGGATACCGGTGAAGCCACGTTCCTTTCTGGGTCTACAGGGTCTATCACGACGAGAGGGTCTTCAAAGCTTCTCTCTCCCTCCACCATCTCTAAAATTTTTTTAGGTCTCCAGTCCTTCGCATTTTTAAGCACGTTTTCGAAGGAACCGTAATGGAGTATCAGCAGTTCGCAGAGATAGCCGGAAAACCCCCATACTTTCGCCTCGGCGCCGTAAGCATCTATGCCTTTCAGATAAGCTTTCAGCAGGATCGCCTCGTCTCTCTGTTCAGAAGACAAATTTTCTCCCACGTAATCTGTATGGAAAGGAGTTCGGTCTACCGCCGACTTCATCTGTGAAATCTCTTCTATGTCGTAACAGGGCACGATGTCGGCTTTGAAGCCTTGAAAGGTGCCGTGGATATAGGGATGTTCGGCGTACCTTTCCTCCGTCTCCTCCAGTATTTCTTCTCCCAGATCCAAAATCTTCTTTTCCATCTCATCTTTTGCCGTCGAGATTGGAAATTTGACGAATATATCTATATCAGGATCGTTCAAAAAAGTGCCTTTAGATACGGAACCGACCAACCTAGGTTTTTCAGAGGGTTCAAGATGCTCTTCTATAGCTTCAAGAAGTTCTTCGCTCACCCGCTCGATCTCCTCTCTCTTTTCAGCGTTGGGTTTTACTTGATCTAGTACTTTCTCTTCGATCTGCTTTAGCTTTGCACTCATCTTATCCGCACATTACGGAAGCTTTTACATATAGTTTAGCTTGACGATATCAAAGCCGAAGTTGTATGTGTAATCTTTAGATACTACAGATCATATATTCGAGGATCAAATTTCAGAAAGGATCCCTAACATCTTCATCCCCCCCTCATGCTTTTTTCAAACTCACAATAAATCTTGCTCCTCCCTGCTCCGAATCTTCTAATTCGATACTTCCATCATAGTTTTCGACTATCTGCTTGGCCAAGAACATACCCAATCCCGATCCACCAGTATCTTTATTTTTGTACCCTTTCTCGAACACCTTCTCCTTCAGATCGTCGGGGATCCCTTTTCCGTCATCTTCGACGGTTATAACACACTCATCCTGCTCAATCTGACTTTGGATCTTTATCTCATCACAGCCTGAATGTTTAATCGAATTTTCAACTAAGTTAGAGAATAACTCTTCCAACAATGGACCTCCCTTGATCAGACAATCACACGTTTGAACTTCTAGATCGATACCAGTTTCTTTCAATTGAGCCCTATATTCTGACAAAGCTTGATCCAATATAGAAGATATTTCCATCTCATCGATTTCTTTCTCTTTACTAATTTTTCGGAGTTTTCTTACTTTCTCGATGATCTCGACTCCATCTTTATTAGCTTTTTCAGCCTTCTCGATATAATTTTTCACCTTATCTGGTAGCTCAGCGTTGTTAATAAGTTGTAGATACCCTTGAACGATCTGTGATTTGTTCCTGACGTCGTGCCTTAGAAGGGAATGTAGGAACTCCTCTCTGTCCTCAGCCTCCTTTCGACGTTGGATCTCTTCTTTGAGGCGTTTATTCTCCTTACGGAATCTCTCGACCTTCTTCAAGATCGAGAGTACAGGTCTGTTCTGTATAGAGACCCCTTCTTTTAGATTCTGGAATCTTATGTACGCATAGAGGAAGGGAAAGGCGAAAAGGGAGATGATCAAACGGGTCACCAAAGTACCCTGCATGATATCTAGGTATTGTGGTGTTCCTAGAAATGCGGCCGTGTTAAAGAGAAAGACATCTACCAACATAACACCTACGAGGGTTAAGTACGCTCTTACCCAATAGTTCAAATTCGCTTTTATTTTCCCCAAAAATTCCCATGCTATGGCTAAGAAAAGCAGATCAACTATAGTGGTTAATACTGACGCGGTGTTGACCCTCAAACTGGGTTCTGGGATAGAAGATATGAACAGCTCGCTAGATAGGCCCATGTGAAAGTGTAATACAGCAGCGACAAGCGGTGTTAAAACAGAGATTCCAGCTATTGTGAAGATCGCGATACGAGTAGAATGAGGACCATCAAAAACATACAGGACGAAAGCTCCAAGTAGGATAGAAGAATAGAAAACCGTAGAACCGACCATGAAAGTTATACCATAGGCTTCCACTATGATCCCTGCGTCTGTAGTCCATGCCATTATAGCGGTGAGGCCACCTAATAACGCATAGAAGGGACCTAGACCTGTCCGGTGGCGAATCGAGTGAACTCCTAAGACCAATAGATAGGCCAATATGGCCTCAAGGAACAGTATTATAATGGGGAGATTCATGACCTTGCCTTCCTATTGGCTTTAACAGAAATAATAGCAATTAATCCTTTCGGATGATTTGACGGAGACATCAACTAGATCTCTCGTCAAATTATTTTCTACGTAATAAAGCCGACCTAAAACCTTTTTAGCTACTTTTCTATCACTCATCCGGTGTGCAGATGGTCAAACGAGACGAGAGAGAAAGAGAGATGTTGGACTTTTTGGGGATTAACGAAATAGAAGAACTCTTCGAGGACGTCCCGGACCAGATCAGAACCGATCTGGAAATGCCGGAAGGTCTGAGCGAGAGAAAGGTGATGTCGAAGGTCAAAAAGAAGTTAAAGAAGAACAAAGATCCCGACAAGGTCACCTCTTTTCTAGGTGCTGGCATATACGAACATTTCATACCTGCAGCGGTGAATGAAATAATCGGCCAGTCCGAATTTTATACTTCTTACACACCTTACCAGGCAGAGATAAGCCAGGGATTACTCCAGGCGCTCTTCGAGTATCAAAGTCTGATAGCGGAGCTGACCGGTCTAGGAGCCGTGAACACCAGCATGTATGATAAACCCACGGCTCTTGCTGAAGCCATCTTGATGTCAGCCCGAGTGAAGAGAAAAGGCAACAAATTCTTGATACCGGAAAACACGCACTGGGAGAACGACGCCGTGATCAATAATTACCTGCGTGGAAAAGATATAGAGATAGAGAAGGTAGATTTTAATGAAGAAGGACGGATCGATAAAGAGGATCTGAAAGCCAAGATGGACGACGACGTTCTAGGGTTCTATGTTTCTACTCCGAACGTCTTCGGCGTTTTGGAAGAAGATGTGGACGCTTTCAAGGATATCAAGGAGGATAACGACTGCGTTCTGGTCGCGGGTACGAACCCGCTGGTCCTTTCGCTGATGAGGCCTCCCGGAGAATGGGGCGCCGATATAGTGGTCGGAGACAGCCAACCCCTCGGTATCCCAAAAGGATATGGAGGACCCTCTGTAGGAATTTTTGCTTGTAACGAGAAGAACATCAGGAAGATGCCCGGCAGGATCATCGGCGAGACCGAAGATTCCGACGGCAAAAGGGCCTACTGCATGACGCTTCAGACGAGAGAACAGCACATCAGGAGGGAAAGAGCTACCTCGAACATCTGCACTAATCAATCTCTGATGGCGCTGGCCTCCGCCGCGTACATGTTCCTCCAGGGCGGTAAAGGTCTGGAAGAACTCGCGAAGGAGAATTACAAAAAAGCGCATGAAACCGCAAAAAGGATAAACGAGCTGGAAGGATTCGAAGCGCCGTATTTCGAAAGCGAGTCCTTCAACGAGTTCACGGTCAAAACGCCAGAAGATTCGAAGTCGCTGCTTAAAGGGTGTAAAAAGAAAGATATCATTCCGGGTGTGCCTTTGGATAAAAAAGATAAATTTTCCTCTCTTCCAAACACACTCCTCACGGCCGTGACAGAAACCAAGACGGAAGAAGAATTGAACGAATTTGTGGAGACCCTAGAGGAGGTGACAGAATGAATTCAGATTACAGGCAGGCCCGGTACGAGGAAGAACTTTTGATCAAAAGGTCGGAAGAGAAAGATATAGAGGAAAATCCGCTTCCAGAAAATATAGCTAGAAAAGAATCAGCGAAGATACCCGACCTGCCTACACACGAGGTTGTCCGATACTTCAACCGCCTATCACATATGAATTATGGTGTTGATACCGGCTTCTACCCGCTGGGTTCCTGCACCATGAAGTACAATCCCAAGTTCACGGAAAAATTGGCTGCGATGCCGGAAGCGACCGAACTTCATCCATACCGGCCGGAAGAGTTCTCTCAAGGTACTCTGGAGATAATGTGGGAGTTACAGCAGCAGTTAGCGGAACTGGGCGGCATGGACTCGATAAGCCTTCAGCCGGCCGCTGGCGCCCAAGGAGAGATCACGGGCTTGATGATAGCTCACCAGTATCACAAGAACAACGACGACGAGAGGAACGAGGTCATCTTACCGGATACAGCCCACGGAACGAATCCGGCTAGCGTTTCGATGATGGGTTACGAGTTGGTAGAGATACCCTCCGAGGACGGCTGCGTCGACCTCGAAGCTTTAGAGGAAGCGGCCGGAGAGAACACCGCGGCATTCATGATAACTAATCCGAATACGCTAGGGCTTTTCGAGACCGAAGCCAGCCAGATGGCGGAGATCATCCACGAAGCGGGCGGCCTTCTTTATTACGACGGAGCCAACTTGAACGCGATCATGGGTAAAACAACCCCCGGAGAGATGAACTTCGATATAATGCACTTCAATCTCCACAAGACTTTCAGTACGCCTCACGGCGGCGGAGGCCCGGGATCCGGACCCGTCGGCGTTACTGAAAAACTGGCATCTTACCTTCCCGTTCCTGTGGTCGAAAAAGACGAGGAAGGATACTCCCTTAATTACGACCTAGAGAACAGTATAGGTAGAGTCAAGGGATTCTACGGGAACTGGCTGGTGATGTTGAAAGCCTACGCCTACATACTGCATGAAGGCAGTGACGGTCTAGAAAAAGCATCTGAAAGGGCGGTCCTCAACAGCAATTACCTGAGAAAGAAGCTGGAACCACATCTAAACCTTCCTTACAAGCCGCTCAGGAAACACGAGTTCGTGCTCTCCGGCAAAAAGATGAAGGATAAGGATCTGAAAACTAAAGACCTAGCGAAGCGTTTGCTCGATTACGGGTACCACGCACCAACCATATACTTCCCGCAGTTGGTAGAAGAGGCATTGATGATCGAGCCGACGGAGACAGAGTCAAAACAAACTTTGGATGGTTTAGCCGAAGCAGTCGCCTCTATAATGGAAGAGGATAAAGAAACTATAGAAGAGGCCCCAAAAAATACCTCAGTAAGAAGGGTCGACGAGACCAAAGCGATAAGAGACTCGACGCTCAGCTACATGATGAGGGATTGATTTACTCCTGATCCGACTTCTTTTCCTCCAGCAGACTCTCGACCTTTCGGATCTGCATCATGTTCGTTATTCCTGTTACTGGTGCGGGAACGCCAGCTGTTATCAACAGTTGATCATCTTCTTCCACTTCGTCCATCTGGAAGAGCCTTTCTGCCGTGCCGCAGACCATCTCGTCCACGTGCTCGGGGAACTCGGAATGGTAAGCTTTGACTCCCCATACCAGACTCAATTTTCTCTGTACCGATCTCCTGTCAGTGAACGCTATTATGTCGACGTCGGGTCTAAATTTGGCTATCTTCTTGGCGGTGTAGCCTGAAGAGGTGTGCACAACGATGTACTTGATGTCAAGATCTCTAGCTGCCTGCCAGACGTTCTTCGCTATTATCTCCGCCACGTCTTCGCTCTTGACCTCTGCGATAGGATACTCTCTTCCTTTCACGTAATCTTCCATCTTTTCCAGAACCTCGGCCATGAACTCTACGGATCTTACGGGATAACGCCCGATGGCGGTCTCTTCCGAAAGCATGGCCGCACAAGCACCATCTATCACCGCATTGGCGACGTCGGAGACCTCCGCTCTTGTCGCTCTAGGTGTTTCCGTCATGGACTTCAACATCTGAGTCGCGATTATCACTGGAACCTCTTTCCTGTTCGCCTTCTCTATTATCTCTTTCTGGAGAACCGGTACATCAGAAGCGGGAACCTCGACCCCAAGATCACCCCTAGCTATCATCAAGCCGTCAGACACTTCGATGATATCGTCGATGTTTTCAACAGCTTTCCAGTGCTCTATCTTCGCTATCACGTCCATCTCAGCATCATGTTCTTCGGTCCTCGCTCTTATCTTCCTGATATCCTCCGGACTTTTAACGAACGAAGCCGAAACGAAGTCGAAACCGAGTTCGATACCGAATTCGATATCTTCGATATCCTTTTCAGTCGGGGTCTTTAGACCTAAGTCTCTCTCCGGAACGTTCACTGATTTTCTTGAGAGTACGGTCCCGCCGTAGATCACCTCACATCCTATCTCATCTCCGACGTCGGTCACTTCTAGTTCTATCTGGCCATCATCTATCAGGACCGCGTCTCCCGGTTCAACGTATTTTTTTAACTGTGGATGATCTACCGGCAGGGTCGATCCATCACCTACAACATCGGAAGAGATCAACGAGATCTCGTTTCCCTCGAGAAGGGTCGTTCCCTCTTCTACCTGTTTCAGCCTCACTTCCGGACCCTGAGTGTCCATCATCGCACCCACCTCATCAGATATCTCTCTGAGGGTTTTAAGTATCTTTGAATGTTCATCCCAGTTCCCGTGTGAAAAATTCTGTCTGACCACGTTGACTCCAGCTTCGACAAGATCCTTCAACACGTCCTCACCTTCAGAAGAAGGGCCGACGGTGGCTACTATCTTCGTCTTCTTCATCTTAGCTCCCATAACCGGATTGCTTTTCAGATATAAATCAATTATCCGGACTAACGTTACTAACACTAATAAGACCTGCAGGACAAAGATTATAAATATAAATGATTAGATGGATTAATAAAAATTGGAGGTTAGAGCATGGGTTTCCTAGATTCACTCGGTTCACTACTGGATAAAGAAAAAAGGACGTTAAAGAAGTCGAACAAGTATCTAGAAAAAGCTGAAGAGCTCAGGGGAAATGGAGATTTTGAGGGAGCGAAAAATTACTGTGACAAAGCTTGGGACTATCTCCAAAAGAAGGAGAAGGTCTTTGAAGGGCGAGGACATCGTCTTTCTGACGTTTACGATAAGATAGGTAGGGTCTATGACAGGCTGGGATTCGAAAGTCACGCTCTAGAAGCTGTAAATAAGTCCTTGGAAAAGGATTCGAGAAATATCGACGCGCTTAATCATAAAGCCATCATCTTGGCTAAACAGGGAGAAAAAGAAAAGGCTTTAAAACATCTAGAAGACGCCCTAGAGATAGAGCCGGAAGTCAAATACACGTATAAGAACAAGGGGGATATATTGGCAGAGATGGAGAGGGATAACAAGGCGATAAAGGCATACAAGAACGGTATCAAGATCGATCCCAATGACCTCTCATTCTACAATAGTATATTAGAGATCGATCCAGAGAATTCGGATATCTGGACCGGAAAAGGCGTTGCCCTTAGAAGGAACGGAGATTTCAGCTCCGCCATCGAAGCTTTCGATAAAGCCCTAGAGATAAACAAAGATGATGAAGACGTCTGGCTCGAGAAAGGTTTGACACTAAGAAAACAGGGTGATCCCAGCGACGCGATCGTGTGTTTCGACAACGGTATAGATATAAATCCTGATCACAAACAACTCTGGGACGAAAAATCGAAAACGTTACACCGGGCAGAAAGACACGAGGAGGCCTTGGAAGCGGTGGGCGAAGCTCTGAACATCGACTCAGAAGATAAAGAACTCTGGAACAGGAAAGGCACGATCTTGTTCGAAATGGAGAGATACGAAGAAGCCGTGAACGCGTTCGATAAAGGAATAGCCATCGATATGAAAGATTCTAGATTGCTGAATAATAAGAAAGAAACTTTAAAAGAGTTAGACCGGTTGGAAGAACTTGTAAGGGTCTGTGATCGGATATTGGAGACAAATCCAGAAGATGCCAGTACCCTCTACGATAAAGGGGTCGCTCTTCAAAAGATGGGTGAGAAAGAGGAGGCTATCGAGGAGTTCGAAAGAGCCCTTTCCTATAACCCGAGAGATGTTTACGCTCTAGAACATGAAAAAGATATCTATAAGGAACTGGAAGAATGGTCCGAGGTCGTACGCACGGGAAAAAGGATAACCGAGATTGACTCTGGAAACCTGGAAGCCTGGCTTGACATGGGTTATTCTTACCTTAAGATGGGAGATCCTTCGAAGGCACTAGAAGATTTCAATCAGGCCCTCATGATCCAGGAGGATAATCTTGAAGCGCTAGAAGGCAAAAAGGACGCCCTTCTCGATCTGAAGAGATACGATGAAGTCGCTTCCGTGTGCGGTAGGATATTGAATTACGATCCCGACAATCATCAGGCCTACTTTGACAGGGCTAAAAGTCACAAAAAGATGAAGAGGTATGAACGGGCGATCAACGATTACGAGGAAGGGCTTTCTTTAGAAGATTCGGACCCCGAGAAATGGAACTCGAAAGGTCTATGCGAGTTCAACTTGGGGAGCTTTAAAGAAGCGCTCGAAAGTTTCGAGGAAGCACATGAAAGGGATCCAGAGGATAAAAGATTTTGGAATAACAAGGGCCATACTCTAGATAAGTTGGAGAGGTATGAAGATGCTATAGAGGCCTACGGCAGAGCGCTAGAGGAAGATAGTGAAGACCATAAGATATGGTACAGTAAAGGATTGGCTCAGATAAAGGCCAATCGGTATGAAGAAGCGGTTAGATCCTTCGAAAAGGCTTTGGAGATCGAATCCCAGGATGAGAAGATATGGTACAGGAAAGGCTCGGCATTACAGTGGCTCGAGAGGTACGAAGAGGCCCTAGAAGCGTTCAACCAGTCTTTACAGTTGGATCCGAGTAACCGCTCCGCCCACGTCAAAAAAGGAACGGTCCTGGCGGAGATGGATAAACACGAAGAAGCGGTACAATCCTTCGACCGGGCTCTGGACCTAGAAGAGTACGATCTAGAAGTCCTAGAACATAAAAAGGAGTCTCTGAAAGCGCTGGGTCAGTGGAGTGAGATCAAAGAGACCACGACCAAAATTTTGGATATAGAATCACAGAATATAGAGGCCTGGAGAGATAAAGCCGTAGCTTTGAAGAAGGTGGGCGAGGCCGAATCTGCTCTGAAGGCGATGAAGAGAGTCCTCAAGATAGAAGAGAGTATAGGGGACCTGATAGAAACTAAAGAGATCCTGAAGGATCTGAACAGAACGAAAGAGATAATCAAGTTCTGTGATAAGATATTAGAGAAAGATGAAAAGAACAGTGAGACCTGGAAAGATAAGGCCGTAGCTCACAGGAAACTCCGGGAGAAGGAAAAGGGCATAGAAGCCTTCGATAAAGCGATCGATCTTGACCCTGAAGACAAGGATTTATGGCTGAAGAAGGGAAAATTGCTGGAGGGTCTAGAGAGATTCGAAAACGCCCTGAGAGCATATAAAGAGGCCTATGATCTGGATCAGAACGATCTCCAGGTTATCTTCAGGAAAGCTCAATCTCTGAGGAAGATGGAAAGGTATGATGAAGCGATAGAGTGGTACGATAAGGCCTTAGAAAAAGAACCTGAGAACACCAGTTATCTTAATCTGAAAGGTAAATGTCTAATCAAGCTGGAGAACTACGAGGGGGCCGAGGAGACCTTCGAAGAGTCGTTAGAGATAGATGATCAGAACGGTCAGACCTGGAAATACAAAGGGCTGCTCTCAGAAAAGATGGAGAAGTACGAGAACGCGATAAGCGCTTTAGAGACCGCCGTGAAACTGGGTGAGGACGACAAAGAGACCTGGAAGATCATGGCGGAATGCTACGACATGCTGGGAAGAAAGGAGAAAGCCGTCGAGGCCTACGAAAAGGCACTAAAAAAGGATCCAGAAGATGTACATCTATGGTACAAGAAAGGCGAGGTAGAATCCGAAGCAGAAGAGCTTGGATCAAAAGAAGCGATTCAGAGCTTAAAACGTGCGACTGAAAAAGATCCTGATTATGAAGAAGCGTGGTTCAAACTCGGGACCGTTTACGAAGATGCGGGGCAATACAAAAATGCGCTTGAGGCCTACGACAAAGCGATAGGTCTCGATCCCGAAGATAAGTACGCCTGGAACAACAAGGGAAGGGTGTTATTGGAACTCGAAAAACCCGAGAAGGCTAGAAGGGCTTACGAGGAAGCATTGAAGAGAAACGAAGACTTCAAGGCGGCAAAGGATGGTCTCGAGATCGCTGAGGAAAAGGAAAAATCACAGAAGGTCGAAAAGTACGCCAGAAGGGTCTTAGAATACGAATGCAGCAGGGGAAAGCCGGTCAACAAGGAGGAGGCCTTCCAGAGATGTGACGTGCCATATAATTATATAGACGACGTATTCAACTATATCTCACTAGACGAGGGGGTGGCTCTAAGTTCTCTATCCAAGGAGAAGAAGAACAGCTTTGAGAAAGCATCGAGGCTAATCCTTACCAAACTAGCTGAAGAGAAAAGGAACAAACTGGTAAAAGAAGGTATAAGACTCTGTGACATCGTTACAGAATTCCCGGATAAAAAGGTGGAAAAGTGTAAGAAGGTCCTAGAATATATTCGAGCCGTGGACAGGATGGAGGTTTCACCCGATGAGCTCGATGAAAGAACGGAACGTATGCTCAAACACAGGGCACTAGACCTCCCCCCAGCAGAGAGAGATTTCCTAAGTCTAATAAAGAATCTTAACATAGGTATATATCAGGCTAAAAAGATCCAGGGAGCCATGAAGAAATTCGAGGGAGAAGAGTATGAAGCGCCGAGCACCAAGATAACGAGCCTGGTCCAAGGAGAACCCGAAAGGGAAGAGGAACTCGAAGAGAAAGAAGAACTCGAGAAGAAAAGTGAAAAGAGTGAAGAGGAAACTGAGTCATTCGAAGAGAGTGAAGATGCAGAACCCGCTGGAGAAGAAGATACACCACCGATCTCAGATGTGAGCGAGGAATGCTATTTCTGCGGAAAGGAGACGGACTTCGAACACGAATGCGGAAAATTAGCTCTCTGCCCGAGATGCCGGGAAGAACACGCCGGGGAAGAATGCCCGGAATGTGGTGAGAACATAGGTAGCGGTGAGGACGTGGAAGACGAAGATATGCTCCTATAGGTCCCTTTTTAGATCAAGTCAAATCACGTCCCTATCGAACCTTCCAATTCCTGCAGAGAGGAAGGAACATTTTTTTATACCTTTTCTATTCCTGATAGTGCGATAATCATGAGTTCGTATGTTTATTCTTTTGAAGAAGGTAGCGCGGATATGAAGGACCTGTTAGGTGGCAAAGGGTCCAATTTGGCGGAGATGACGACTATAGGTCTCAAAGTCCCTCCAGGATTTACTGTCACCACAGAGGCCTGTCTGGAATATCTCGAAGAAGAAAGATTGCCCGAAGAGATAAAAGAAGAGATGAAGGGTTATATGGAAGAACTGGAGGAAACCATGGATCAAAATTTCGGTGATCCAGAAGATCCCCTCCTGGTCTCCGTGAGATCCGGGGCCGCGGTATCGATGCCCGGGATGATGGACACGATCCTGAACCTTGGGCTCAACGATGAGACACTCCAGGGTTTGATAGAGAAAACCGATGAGAGATTCGCCTATGATAGTTACAGACGTTTCGTCAACATGTTCGGTGAAGTGGTCAGAGGTATACCCCATAGAGAATTCGAAGAGATAATGGACGAGGTCAAGGAAAAAAGGAACGCGGATCAAGACGTTGATCTTGACGCCGAGGGCATGAAAGAGGTCACGGAAAGGTACAAGGAACTCGTCGGAAACATACCTTCCGACCCCTGGGAACAGTTAGTAGAAGCCACCAAGGCGGTCTTCGGATCCTGGGATAATGAGAGAGCCATAAGGTATAGAAATTTGAACGATCTTCCCCAAGATATGGGGACCGCCGTTAACGTGCAGGCCATGGTCTATGGTAACACGGGAGAGAAATCAGGCAGCGGGGTCGCTTTTACCAGGAACCCTTCTACGGGAAAGAACGAGATATATGGAGAGTTCCTCCAAAATGCTCAAGGTGAAGACGTGGTCGCCGGTATCAGAACTCCTCTTGACATCTCGGACCTCAAAGAGATGTGGCCCGATATATACAAAGAGCTGGAAGAAGTCTGCAGCATCCTAGAAGAAGAATATAAAGATATGCAGGACCTCGAATTCACCGTTGAAGAGAAAGAACTGTACATCCTTCAGACCAGAACGGGAAAAAGGACACCGAATGCAGCCGTAAAGATAGCCCACGATATGCATGAAGAAGGTATCATCAGTAAGAAGGTCGCTCTTTTAAGGGTTGAAGGAGAGCAGGTTGAAAAGATACTACATAAGAGGATAGATCCAGATGCGGAACTTGACAAACTCACCCAGGGATTGAACGCCTCGCCTGGAGCGGCTTCAGGAAAAGTCGTTTTCGACACGGACGAAGCTGAAAGGAGAGGTAACGAGGGCGAGAACGTGATCCTCGTCAGGCCCGAGACCACACCTGAAGATATCCACGGTTTAGCCGCAGCAGACGGGGTCCTGACCACACGAGGAGGGATGACGAGTCACGCGGCTGTCGTGGCTAGAGGTATGGGAAAACCCTGCGTGGCCGGAGCGGAAGAGATTGACATCGATCTCGATGGAGAAAGATTCCGCGTGGATGGAAGAGAGATAGAAAAAGAAGATATGATAACGATCGACGGAACGACCGGTGACGTCATCTGGGGAGAAGCCCCCCTCATCGAACCTGAATTCACTGACGAGTTCGAGAAACTCCTCGGATGGGCGGACGATATCAGGAATATGGGAGTATGGACGAATGCAGACACACCCGAGGATGCACAGAAAGCTCTAGACTTCGGGGCTGAAGGTATCGGACTATGCAGGACAGAACACATGTTCTTCGACCCTGAAAGATTGGAAGCGGTCCACGAGATGATCATAGCTGAAGATGAAGAAAAAAGAAAAGAAGCTCTAGACGAACTGCTGCCTATGCAGAAAGAAGACTTCAAAGGGCTCTTCCGGGTCATGGACGGTTTGACCTTGACCGTTAGACTGCTGGATCCCCCACTCCACGAATTCGCCCCTACGGATCGAGAGGCGCAGGAGAATCTAGCCGAACGGATGGACATCGATGTTGAAACGATCAGGAATAGAGTAGCGAGAATGGACGAGGCGAACCCGATGCTCGGACACAGGGGATGCCGCCTGGGTATAACATATCCCGAGATCTACAGGATGCAGGTCCGAGCCATACTGGAAGCGGCATCGGAGGTACAGGAAGAAGGCACGGACGTGGAACCTCACATAATGGTGCCCCTCGTCGGCAACGTCAGTGAACTCAAAAATGTGAAAGAAAAAGTGATCGAACCGGCTGAGGAACAGGTGTTCAAAGAGAAAGAGGAAGTCGACTACCAGGTGGGAACCATGATAGAGATCCCGAGGGCCTCACTGACCGCGGACGAGATAGCGGAAGAAGCCGATTTCTTCTCCTTCGGAACCAATGATCTAACGCAGATGGGCCTGGGTTTCAGTAGAGACGACGTCGGGACCTTCGTCCCGAATTATCTAGATGAAGGGATCATAGATAAGGATCCATTCCAGGTCCTCGACCAGGACGGTATCGGCGAACTGGTAGAGATAGGTACCAAGAGAGGTAGAGAGACCCAGGAAGACCTTTCAGTCGGCATCTGTGGAGAACACGGCGGTGAACCTTCCTCGGTCAAGTTCTGCTATCGGTCGGATCTAGATTACGTCAGCTGCTCTCCCTACAGGGTGCCAGTAGCCAGGGTAGCCGCGGCACAAGTGGTTATAGAAGATGAGATGAAAGTGGACGAAGGCGTCGAAGGGTACTGAGTCCTTCCCCGCATCTCCTAATTTCCCAAAAAACCTTTTATTTTCTCTTCTATGATCTTTTTTCAATCGCTGGGCTTAAACTCTGAACTTTCTTTAACACTCTTCTTTAGTCGTTTATGAGTTAGCTGAAAACCCATCTTTTCATAAAATTTTTCGATCCCGGGATTATCAGTGTTCAAATGGACTGATGCACCTTTATCCTCGGGTATCACTCTCTCCGTAAGTTCCGTACCGATACCCTGGTCCTGATATTTCTCATCGATAGCTATATGGGCTATGTGGAACTTATCGAAAAATGGAGTTTGAACGCCCACCACGGCTCCGATCAATCTGTCTTCATTATAAGCACCGATCGCTCTCCCTTTTTCAAAACAGTATTCTACGTCTTCTCTTAACGAGGACTCTGAGATGAATTCATTAAGATATCGGTGTAGAAGTTCTACATATCTTTCAAGTTCATCTAGCTCTACTTCTTCCTCTTCTATCTTAACATATTTTATCTCTTCGACGTTCTTTTCTGACTCTTCCTCCTCTTCGATCTTATTCCCCATGATCTTACCTCAGTCACTTTTTCTTATGAGATCTTTTTCGATCTTATCGGCTGTCTTCGTAGGTCTGCTGAGTAAGGCATCTTCGACCGGAAGATCGTACTCCTTTTCGTACCTCTCTATCCACTTATCCACGTCGATATCGTTTTCATGATTTAATCCTATAGCTATGACCGAGTCCGGGTAGAAAAATTCTATAGTTTTCTTCTCCACATCCAGCCGAGGGGGTTCAAAATCGGGTAGACCGTCTTTTTCTTCCCTTCCCGGAGCGTGTATCAATACGACGCCGTGAGGATGAACACCTTTCATCAGTGCGAGAGGATTTCCTCCCTGGGGATGGGCTATGCAGGCCTGGCCTTCTATAATAACGACGTCGGGATCCCTCTCCGTTGAAGCTTTCAGCGTCACATGTTCAGCTTCACCGCTGAGAAAGTCACCTCGGACTCCGTCCAAGGGAAAGCCGTATCTCGCCCCCTGGATGATGCCAGTCTGACCGGTGGCCACGAAAGCGGGGTCATAACCCCTGTCTTCAAGTTCTTTGTAAAGCTCTATGCAGAAAGTCCTCTTTCCTATGGCACAATCCGTACCTGAAACCAGTATCCTGGGAGGATCATCGATCTCTCTAAGTTTTCCGGTAAAAAAGTGCGGCTCCTCTCTTTCTTTTCTAACGTCCCGGATCTCTACACCGTGCTCCTCCGCCTTTTTACTGAATTCTTCTTCCTCCGAGATGTGATCGTGACAACCGTGAACGAGATCCATTCCGTTTTCCATCGCCTTCATGAAGACCTCTTTTTTATCATAGGGGAAAGCCCCTCCGTCTCTGGCGATGCCGTTGATGAAAGCCTCAGGTTCTACATCAAGACTTTCAAGGGCCTCTTCTAGATCTTTAAATATGGGTATCTTCTTCTGGACATCATCAAAAACCTCGTCGGTATAGTCTTCTTCTCTGGTACTGTCGATCACACCGACTATATCGTATCTCTCAGAAAATCTCACCAATCCATTGGCCGTTTTACCGTCTATCCTGCCGAACTCTCCTTCCGCAAACACCAAAGTCGGTATCTTTTCTTCAATCCCGAACATCTTTTACCCCCGATGTGAGTATTACCACGTGATTACCCGAGGTATCTTCTTCATCCTTTAGATATCTTTCCAAAGCTCCTAAAGCTGATGCTGAGGAAGGGAGACATCCTATATTTTCTTTTTCCTGTAGTAGTTCCTGGTAGTGGTGTAACTCTTCATCTTTCAGTCCCACCGCCCTGCCCTTAGTATCATAGATGGCATTGATGGCTTCCTGGCCGTCCAAGGAACGCCAGTTAAGAAGCGGTTCGTTGGCTTCTGTCTCGTCGATATCCTCTGGTGAAAGTTCGATCATCTCTTCTTTTCCCCTGCGGTACGTCTCGACGATGGCGTTGTTTCCTAAACTCGAGGCAGCCAGCATCTTTGGGATTTCTTCAGCGCGGTCCTTCCTCCAGAGCAGCCTGAACCCAAGATGTAGACCCGCCAACGTAGTTCCGTTTCCGACGGCGACAGAGACCGTTTCAGGTGGTTCTTTCAATTCTTCCTGTATCTCTTCAGCGATATCCACATAGGCCACTAGCGAGATCGGGGTATTTTTTCCTCCTGGATTCGCATCGTACCAGCCGTTTTCAGATGCTTTTTTCCTGCTCTCCTTTACGGATTCTTCATAACCCCCTTCCACTTTGAACACTTCACTCCCATGATTTTTGATGCGCTCGGCTAGATCTCCAGAGTATTTTTTGGGCAGATAGATCTTGCAGTCCAATTTCGTCTTGTTCGCGACGTAGCTCATCGCTACACCGTAATTACCACAGGAACCCACCGTTATAGTTTCATAATTTCTAATTATAGCATCATCTACATGCTGGATAGCTAACCTATCTTTATGAGTACCCGTCGGGTTTTCACCCTCCAGTTTAAGAAAAAGATTGTCGATATCTAGATGACCTTCAAGAGCTTCAGCTTTAATCAACGAAGTATTACCGATTCCATAGGTCATGGATTCATCATATCTTGAAACAATAGATAAAAAGGTTTCCGTGATTTAGAGATCCGTTTTATCTGCGGTCGAATCCTCTTCCTGGAACGAAGGACATCCTCTCCAGTTCTCCTCCTCATCACATGAATTACAGATCTTCCTGATCTTCTTCATCCGGACGAAGGAAAAAAGCCCCGTGATATTCAGACATATGAAAAATATCACTAACCTGTAGAATAAACGTATCGGTATGGAAAATATACCGAGCGTGAAAAAGCCTATACCTATGCCTAAGAAAATTTTAGTAATCACTTTTATCGGCTTTATATCGGTAAGGCGGGTCGCGCTTAGAAGTTGAACCATCCCAGCTATAAAGCCATACAACAATAATCTATCATACGACCAGGGGAAAATGCCCAAGGCTCCGAATATCAAGATAGCTATAGCGATCGGATAAGCCGTGAAACAACCCACGCATAGTCGTTTTTCCCCGACGTGATAGCAGTCGTCCTCAAATTCTTTACAATCTGGATGATGAGCTAATAGAGCTTCTCTATGTGCCCAAAAGAGAGATACGGCTTTTTTGATCTCCGTCTTGAACTTTGTGAATTTTTTCATCTTTTTGCACTGATATGCGTCCAGGCTAGGATACTCACACCAACAACGATCGAAAGACCACCGATGATGTAAGAAGTAGTTGAGAGTGAGGATATATCAGTTCCTGAGTTCAAAGCTCCTAATTTTTGAACAAAAAATGGGAACAAGAACCACGCTAATCCATACCATATAAAAAGTGCGGTGAAGATGTATCCTATCTTCTTTATAGATTCGTCTTCTAACCATCTCATGTTATCACCCGATCACCGTCACAGTAAAATTGTAAGTCGCATGCACCATAACAGCTAAAAAAGTGAAGATCACCAGATGTATAGTTTTATCGCTCCTCCTCCAGAGGCCTATACCCAATCCAGCCAGCCCGCTCCCGATCATGTGAACCGGGAAAGATAATCGCATGAGTAACATGAGGAGACTCTCCTTCAGCGGATAGGATAAAAAGAACCTCTGAAAATAAACATAGTCCTCTAACAGAGCGAAACCGAGGCCGGAAAGGACACCCAGGACGACCCAACCGTAGAGAGGAAATTTTGAATTCTCACTCATCAAGAAAAAGCCGGATACTTTGGTCGTTTCCTCGACCAGCGGAGCCACTACTGAAACTAGGACCAGTATGAAAAGAGTAGGTTCAACAAGACCTATGGGACTTATCACCATCCCATACAAGGTATTGGTAAAAGAAGCTATCTGTCCCGCGGTAGCTCCAAAAAATAGAGCTGCTATCATAACGGGATAAGTTAGCTGCTTTTTCTTTTGAGGATTAGCGGAGTTGTGGCTGGTTCCTTTTTTTCCATTATCCGTATACCACGCGATCGAGTTATACACCAATACGGTCCAAAAGATCGCGAAGAAGCCAACACCGGCGATATAAAAAGTGATACCGAAACCTACAGTTGATATGATAGCTACCATGGCAAAAAAGGGCATTAGATTCAAAGACGGTTTGAATGAAGATGAAGGAACTTGAGGATCTAGAGCTGACCTCTCTCCTTCAGGGAATAGAGAATATATCTCCTCTTTGAGCGTATTATAATCCTGGATCTTTTTAGATATCTTATACAGAGAATAATAGAAAGCTATAGGCCAGACAGGCGTTAAAAACGATATTATCAAAAGACCTTTGGAGATAATGGGTTTATTTTTCTTTGCCTCCTGAAGTTTAGTATTCAAAATATAATTGGAAGATATAGACCTGTGATCATTATTCGGCGGGGTTTGACTTCCATTTCTATCTGTTTCTATCGTTTTTTGTGCCTGTGTACTCAACCTATTTATCCTTTTATTTGTCTCGAACCTTGTGATAGTAAGAAGTCGGAGCAAAAATGGGAGATTCATCGCATAGATCGGACCAGTGAGTAAGATACCTACCAGATAATAGATAAGGGGTAACTCCAAGAAAAATAGAACCATAGCCAAGATTATTGTTAGGATCAGTGAAGTTATCTGGATAGAGAGTACCGAACTCAGCTTGGGCATCTCAAGCTCTTGATCATCAGCAGGCGGAGGTGGAGGTTTCTCATACATATTCTACTTTAGTAACTTGCTTTCTTTAATTATACTTTTTGTAGTCTATAATCCATTAGAAAAGTTTGTTTTCCTATAAAGTAATAGAAAAAAGAAAGGGATTTTTGTTACTTGTACTCACCGCAATTGTCGCAGTACCATCTGTCGTAGTCATCTACATAACGCAGTGAACTGCCGCAGTCTGGACAGTTATTACCTCCCTGATTCTGTTGGGGTGGTTTCGGCGGCGGCTGCTGACCTTGTGGTTGCTGTTGGCCAGGCGGCTGCTGTTGGCTCGATTGTTCCTGTGGGGATTGCTGACCCGGCGGCTGCTGCTGACCTTGTGGTTGCTGTTGGCCAGGCGGCTGCTGTCCAGGTGG
>JAGXLI010000111.1 GCA_018334755.1 Thermoplasmatota archaeon | reverse complement strand
AGCGGTTTCATTTGCGTATGTGAATTTTCCCTCTTCCGTGATCCAAAATATTTCGCGATTCGCCCTTTCGATCGAGTACTTGGCCAGCTTCAAGAGTTCCTCGGTGCTATGGTGCCCCGCCTCCTGGTCGATAGCGTCGGCTAGAACTCCATACTGGGTCTTCGGATCGCCGCCCTTCTGGAGGTATCTATCGGCACCGAGATTCAAAGCCTCCATGGCGACCTCTTCTCTACCTTTGCCGGTGAACATTATGAAGGGGATATCGTTCTCTCTCTTCTCCCTGAGTTCCTTCAAAAATTCTAAACCATCTGTTTCGGGCATCTGGTAATCAGAAACCACCAAGTCGTAATCTTCTTCTTCGAGCTTCTTTAAAGCCTTCTCGGCCGACGTAGCGGGTTCGATATCAAATTCATCGTTTCTCTTTTCGAGAAATACCTTAGCCTGTTCAAGAAGAACTCTCTCATCATCTACCATGAGTATATCCAAGGTCACATACACCCTCTATATCTTATATAACCTATCTCTGCCTATAAAACATTACTCCTCGACAGGTTGGAAGAGCTCCTCATGACCCCAATATCCTTCTTATTTCACTTCGAACCCTTTCATCGGATTCTTCGGATAGGTGCCGTTCTAAGATACCTTTTGATTTCTCTAGATCGAGTTGACTGAGGGCCCAGGCCGCGTAGAATCGAACGATCGGTGAATCGTCCCGAAGTTTTTGTTCGACGAGATCAAAATGTTCCGTCTTGTTCAGATTTGCGATAACTATCAGGGCGTTGCGGACTAGGATCCTGCCGCCTCGCCACATCATAGCTGTATCTTCGAGTTCCGATGGAGGATCTTTCCTGTCTATCTTCAAAAAGTATTCAAGGTCCTTATCGAAAGGTTCCAACCCATCGTAAACCTTCATCGTTCTTTCCTCGTTATGGGGACACACTTCCTGGCACTTATCACATCCCCAGATGTGGCCTCCTATCCGTTCTCGCTCTTCCACGGAAAGCAAACCTTTCTTTTGGGTCAGATAGCTGATACACTTATTACCGTCGACGAGGTACGGTTCTCTCAAGGCTCCGCCCTCGCAGTTATCGAGGCAGAGTCTACAGTCGCCGCAGTTCATATCGAGCGGTTCATCTATCTCGATCTTTAGATCGGTCAGAATCTCACCTAAAAATATGTAAGAACCGTACTCGGGATGGATGAGCATCGAATTTTTACCGATGTAGCCCGCGCCGGCCCTTGCAGCCAAAACCTTCTCTAGAAATGGAGCCGTGTCGACAAAAATTTTATGTTTGAAATCTTCTTGGCATCTCGCCTGAAGACGGTTCACGAGCTTTTCCATCTCCTCTTCCAAAAAATCATGATAATCCTTTTTGGTCACGTAACTAGATAGGTAAGGATTTTCCTTTTTCCCGCCGTAATAGACACCGGTGATGATGACCGATCTTACCCCGTCGAGTTGGAGGGAAAGGTCCGTTGATCGGTCGATATCCCCTTCGGTAAAAGGCTGGGACCGGAGATCGGACTCCATCCTCTCCTTCGATATCCGAAGATCTAAATCTTCACCATGGGTGATCCTACAGATATCCAGTTTTAGTTCTGAAGCTATCTCCTTGACCATCTCCTTCTTCATGGCTTAGAGCTTCCTTCACGTCTTTCAGTGTACACAAAGTATAAATTATTTCTCCATCAAAAATTTATTATACCTCGCCAAACTTTCTTTCGACAGGAGGTCAGATCCGATGGACGATGACCAGAAGGTCTACACGATACAGAAACACGACGCCTCTTCGCTGCATTACGACTTACGCTTAGAGAAAGAGGGCGTTCTCAAGAGCTGGGCTATCCCGAAAGGACCATCCGAAGACCCTTCAGATAAGAGGTTAGCTATAGAGACCGAAGATCATGCGCTGGATCACGCTCGTTTTGAAGGCGAGATCGAAGAAGGAAAGTACGGTGCTGGAGAAGTCGAACTATGGGATGAAGGTACTTACGAAACGGTGAAGTGGGAGGAGAACAAGATCGTGGTGGATATCCACGGAGAAAGGTTAAAGGGAAAATACGTCCTGATCAGGTTCAAACCCGAGGAGGAGCCGGAGAACTGGTTATTTTTCAAGAAGAAAGAAGAGTGATACAAGTGTTATCAAAGAGAAATTTTGATATGATTGTATAAGAAATTCAAAGGTGTTGTTCGAATATTGTAAAAAAAACTTTATAAGGGTGTAATTGTACATATGTACAAGTAAGAAGCGGAAAGCCCTGTAGAGGGGTTGTTTAAACCGGTTTTAGTGCCACATTATGACGAGGTAAGACTACGGCGGTGTCAGGAAATCAAATCTTTGGAAAAGGTTTAAATAAACCGCTTCAACTATAAATACCTAAGAAAGAAGAAATAAGCATTATAGGAGAAATGAAAAAAATGAAAATGTGGAAAAATCTGATGGTAGTTGGCGTTGCGATCGTACTGGTGAGCGCCGTTTTTGCAGCACAGTACACCGCAGTGGAGCTGGACAATGTGACGTTGAGTGTAGATACTACAGAAGCCGGTCTTCAGATAGGTGCTGGTGATTCGTCAGTGGCTGAT
>JAGXLI010000001.1 GCA_018334755.1 Thermoplasmatota archaeon | reverse complement strand
GGCTGATTCCACTGATAACGTGAATGTAACGAGTTACACTTGGTATTTCGGTGACGGTAACACGTCCGAAGGGATGACCGCAAGCCATTCCTACTCTTCATCGGGCGAGTATACAGTTACGCTCACTGTGGAGGACGAAGCGGGTAATACCGACAGCGACACGGTGAACATAACGGTGGAAAAGGAAACGGATGGTGGTACATCGGATAGCAAAGGAATCTCTGCTCGGTCGATTTACCTGGTATCTGCTGTGATCCTGATAATACTGATACTCGGGCTGTGGTACTGGAAGCGCTCAGGATCCTTTGAAGAGAAAACCCAAGAGAAGGATCTGCCAGTTTTGGAAAAGAGCGGGTCCTCTCAAGACGAAGGGATAGAGGATCAGGAAGACGTCTGATTTGATTTGCACTCAAACCCTACCTGTCCAAACCGAAGAGATCCGACCTCATGAGGATGAAACTAAGGAGAGGAAAGATTTAATAAATATGATTCATATATGAATATGTATGACAGAGGCAGAAGTACGAAAAGTGGGAAAGAGAGGACAAGTCACCATCCCTAAAAGCATGAGAGAAAAAGAAGATATAGAGGGAGGAGACAAGGTCGAAGTACTGGAAAAAGACGGTAAAATAATCATAAAACAGATAGATAGAACAGAAGAACTCAAGGAAGCCTATCAAGAGATGGCGAAACAAAGTGAAGAGATCAGCGAAGAAATGTTGACAGCTTCAAAGGAAGCACTAGATCTACAGTGATAGCGTGAAAGTGAAAAGAGGAGATATCGTTCTAGTAGATTTGGATCCGAAAAAAGGATCCGAACAGGGGAAAACTAGACCTGCTTTGGTTATTCAGAACGATACCGGAAACGAGTTCTCCCCTACAACTATCGTCGCACCTCTAACAAGTAGTTATGAGAAAGTATATCCTGTGAATGTAGAAGTGAAACATGAAGGCACTGATCTGGAAAAAGATTCGGTAGTGCTGTTAAATCAGATAGCTACCGTAGATATAGAAGCTCGGATAATCAAAAAATTCGGGAGTCTATCCGCTGAGAAAATGAGAGAAGTTGACAAAGCTATCAAAATCAGTTTGGGGCTAGATTGAACCTTTCGCTCGACAACTTAAATTGCCATGTTAGAGGTCGTGGAGGATCCCGGCATATGATAGGAGAGGTTCCATTTGCTCAAGCTCTATCTGCCGATCCTAGAAAAGAGCGCATCCTCTGAAGACGAAGAAAAAGACAGTGTATGAAATACCAGACCTTCTTTTTCGCGTGTACGGATCGCCTGTGATCTTGAAAGTGAGTTATATCGCTGTTGTAGTACGGCGATGTTCAAAAAAAGTTTATAACCACGTCTTCAATCAATCCATGGTAAGAATACGAAGTTCAGGAGGTAAAAGGACTTGAGCGACCCCACCCCGATGATGCAGCAGTACTATGAGATAAAGGACCGATATCCGGAATCGATAGTTTTCTTCAGGATGGGAGATTTTTACGAGATGTTCGACGAAGACGCTGAAACAGCTTCCGAGGAACTGGACATCACTTTGACCACGAGAGATAAGGACGATGAAGATCCAACTCCGATGGCCGGCGTCCCCTACCATTCGGTGGAGAGCTACCTCCAGCGTTTGATAAACAAAGGTTACACCGTGGCTATAGCCGAGCAGACGCAGGACCCGAGCGAGACCACGGGTATAGTGGATAGAGAAGTCGTGAGAGTCGTTACTCCAGGTACGGTGATAGACGAGGGCATGATAGAGGGCGCCCGGAACAACTTTTTGATGTGTATATACGGGGGAGAAGACGGCTACGGCATAGCCGCCGTGGACGTCTCGACCGGAGATTTCTTCGTCACGGAAATCGAAGACCAGAGCGATATGTTATCCGAGGTCCTGCGGTACGAACCCACTGAATGTATACTACCCAAAAAGCGGTACGAGGACGAGCAATTCGTCTCGACCCTGGAGCAGGAGCACGAGATGATGATCCACTCCCACAAGGAGGAGGCATTTTACACCTCCAAGGATAGACTGCTGGACCATTTCGGCACTGATTCCCTAGCCCCTTTAGGCCTTGAAGGGAAAAGTAAAGCGGTGAAAGCCGCTGGCGCCGCCCTAGATTACCTCAAAGAGACGCAGAAGAGAGCGATGGAGAACATACGAAGACTGCGTTTCTACTCTCCAGATGAATACATGACCTTGGACGCCACGACGCTGAAGAATCTGGAGATATTCAGGAGCCTGAGGGACAGGAGTAAAGAAGGAACGCTCCTGAGCGTTCTGGACGAGACGGTCACGGCTATGGGGTCGAGAAAATTGAGGAACTGGGTACAGCAGCCGCTCCTCGACGTGGACAGGATAGAGAGAAGACTTGATGCCGTCGAAGAGCTGAACGATAGCATCTTCCTCCGTGACGACCTTAGAGAACAGATGGACGGGTTGTACGACCTCGAAAGGCTGATCAGCCGCGTAGTTTACGGGAATGCAGATGCTAGAGACCTTCTGGGTATAGAAGATGCGCTCTCCAAGATAGAACCGATAAAGGAGATGCTGGAAGAGAAGGAATTCGAGGATGAAATCCGAAAACTCGAGGAGATACAAAAGAGGATAGATCCGCTCTCAGAGGTAAAAGAAAAGGTAGATTCCGCCATCGTCGAGGACCCTCCGGCGACCGTGAAAGAGGGAGGGATAATCAAGGAAGGGTTCGACGAGGAACTGGACGAGCTGAAGAGGAAGGCGGAGGAAGGAAAAGAATGGATAAATTCCCTAGAGGAGAGGGAAAGGGAGAACACCGGTATTGATAAGCTTAAAGTCGGGTACAACAAAGTCCACGGGTACTATCTCGAGGTGCCCAAGTCGAAGACCGATAAGGTCCCGGATCATTATTCTAGGAAGCAGACACTGAAGAACGCCGAGAGGTATTACACGGAGGAACTGAAGGAGAAGGAAGAAGAGATAATCAGCTCCGAGGAGAAGATGGAGGCCTATGAATACGAGCTGTTCAAAGACCTGAGAGAGGAGATCGGCAGCGAGGCCGACAGGTTCCAGAGGACCTCCGAGGCGGTGGCTGAATTGGACGTATTGGCCACGTTCGCACACGTCGCCATCAGGCATAACTACAACAGGCCGGAAGTGTTCCCCGGGGGAAAGATAGATATAAACGACGGGAGGCACCCAGTGGTGGAGAACACTATAGATGAAAACTTCGTACCGAACGATTCCTATCTCGATGATATGAACAACCGCTTCCTCATAATCACCGGGCCCAACATGTCCGGAAAATCCACCTACATGAGGCAGGTGGCTCTCATAACGCTGATGGCCCAGGTCGGCTGTTTCGTGCCAGCTGAAAAGGCGGAGATCGGCGTAGTAGACAGAATATTCACCAGAGTAGGTGCCCTAGATGATCTTACCAAAGGACGCTCGACCTTCATGGTAGAAATGGTAGAGCTCGCCAATATCTTACACAACGCATCGAAGAACAGCCTCATTTTGTTGGACGAGATCGGCAGCGGTACGAGCACTTTCGACGGTCTCAGCATAGCCTGGGCTGTCACGGAATATATCACCAGGGAGATTGGAGCTAAAACTCTTTTCGCAACTCACTATCACGAGATAACAGAGCTGGAAAAGTCACTGGATAATGTAAAAAATATGCACGTCGCCGCGAAGGACACCGGAGAAGAGATCACGTTCCTTAGAAAGGTCAGAGAGGGGAGCACCGACGAGAGTTATGGAGTGCACGTGGCCTCGCTGGCAGGGCTGCCAGAACCGGTCGTCGACAGATCTCACGAGGTCCTAAGACAGATAGAGGAAGATCACACCATAGAGATGAAAAGGGAGGACAATCCCAAGGTCAAGCAGATGGTCTTCGACGTTGAAGAAGATGATGGAGAGGATACCCCGACGGATTCCCATCCCGTACTGGAAAAACTGAAGGAGATGGACGTGGAGAACATGACGCCAATGGACGCGATGAACCGATTGTGGAAATTGAAGAAGGAATTGGAGGAATGAATATGGGCGAGATAAACGTACTGCCGGAAAACACGATCAACCAGATAGCCGCGGGTGAAGTGGTCGAGAGACCGGCCTCGGTGGTCAAAGAGCTCGTCGAGAATTCATTGGATGCGGGCGCGGATGAGATAGAGGTCGAAGTCGAAGACGGGGGTAAGGAAAGGATCGTCGTCAGAGACAACGGGAGAGGGATGACCAGAGACGAAGTAGAATTGGCATTCAAAAAGCACGCTACCAGCAAGATCGAAGATATCGAAGATCTAGACGATCTGAGCAGCCTGGGATTCAGGGGTGAAGCTTTACCGAGTATCGCCGCCGTCTCAAAAGTGACCGCTTTGACGAAAACAGAAGACCAACTAGAGGGTACGAAATTAGTCATCCACGGCGGAGATATCGAGGAGATCGAAGAGGTGGGATGTGCCGAAGGGACTTCTATCGAGGTCGAAGAGCTTTTCTACAACACCCCTGCGAGAAGGAAGTACCTGAAGAAAACGAACACGGAGCTAGCCCACATAAGCGAGGTCGTGACGAGGAACGCATTGGCCAATACCGACGTTCAATTTTCGTTGAAACATGAAGGGAGAGAACTCACGTTCGTACCTAAATCCGGTTCTCTGCTCGAGAACATCAAGTCCATCTATGGAAAGGAGATCGCCAAGAAGATGGTGAAAATGGAGGCAGAGGAAGAAGGGCTGAGTGTGGAAGGTCATGTCAGCAAGCCCGAGATAACCCGGTCCAATCGTAAACATATATTCACTTATGTAAATTCAAGATACGTCAAAAATGATATCCTAAAGGATGGGATAGTTGAGGGGTACGAAACACTGCTGAAAAAAGGGAGGTATCCCCTCGCCTTTCTGAATGTTGAGATCGATCCAAGAAAGATAGATGTTAACGTGCATCCCACTAAGACGAGGATAAGATTCTTCGAAGAGAAAAAGGTCAAAGAGAAGATATCTGAAGCAGTCAACTCCGCCCTGCTCGAAGAAGACCTTATCCCCTCTAGGTCCGGGGAAGTCGATGAAAGAGAAGAAAAGCCCAAAAGTTCAAGAGAGGAGTCTGAAAAGCAAGAAGGTGATTTTACCACTCAATCCCGGCTTGAGATGGAAGAGGAGGCAGAAGTGAAAGAGTCCAAACTCTCGCATATGAAAGTTGTGGGAACGCTGAAAGACCTTTACATTGTGGCGGAAACCCCTACGGGTATGGCGGTCGTGGATCAGCACGCGGCTCACGAGAGGATAAATTACGAAGAGCTCAAGAGTAAGATCGGCGACAAGATCGACAGCCAGAAGCTCGTTTCACCTAAGACCATAGAACTGCAGCCCAAGGAAGCTGCTGTACTGCGTGCTAACGAGGAACTGTTAGGGAAACTGGGATTCGATCTGGACCATTTTGGTAAGACCACTTTCCGGGTAAGAGGGATCCCGGTCATCTTTGGAGAGGTACAGGAAAAGGAGATACTCCACTCGATACTGGACGAGCTCATGGAACATAAGGGGACCAGTTTAGACGATAGGAAGGAAGAGATGGTCAAGTACATGGCCTGTCATTCTTCGATAACGGCGGGAGATAAACTTTCCGTGACCAAAGCTAAAGAACTGCTTGAAAAGTTGGGTAAGACCGAAAATCCCTATACGTGCCCCCACGGAAGACCGACTATTGTCAGCTTCACGGAGAAAGACATGGAGAAATGGTTCAAACGCGATTGATTATTTTAGATAGGATTGATAAGGGACCTCGTTTTTTGGTTAGTTCTAATGAGTGAAAAATTGGTCGTAGAAGATATCGAGCCCTCCGATAAGGAAGAGGTATTAGAACTTTCATCCGGTATCTGGGAAGGCCACGATTACGTCCCGGACGTTTTCGATAGGTGGGTCGAGGATGGAGGTTTTATATGCGGAAAGTTGAACGGTAAAATAATAGCTCTAGCCAAGCATACCCGGCAGAAGAACGGTGTTCTGTGGTTAGAGGGGTTGAGGGTTCACCCGGAATTTCAAGGTGGAGGTTTTGCGAGGGAGATGGTGGAGAAGCAGCTCGACCTGATAGAAGATCTAGATCACACCAAGGTCCGATTTTTGACCTCCGGGAACAAAGAGCCAGTGAAGAAATTGGCTGCCGGGAAAGGCTTCTCGATCAAACAGGAATATCACTACCTTAGGATGGACGAAGAAGATCTAGAGAAGGCCGAGATGCCTTCGGTCTCGAAAGATATCAAGAAAGAATCGAATGTAGAGAAGGTTAAAAAGAACGTACTCTCATCGGAAGAACTTGAAGAAAATGCCGGCCAGTACATGCAGCACTGGACCACCTACGACCTTGATGAAGATCTTATCGAGAAAGAAGTGAAGAAAGATAAATGCTATTCTACCGGAGACGGCCTAGCTTTCTTCCATCACTACGAGCCGTACGATTCCCTCAGCATCCCCTTCATCAACGGGTCGATCGAAGACATGAAAGACCTCTTCAACCTGGGACTCAAATGGAGTATAGAGAGGGATCATGACAGGTATTCGATAAAGACCGCCTCCGAACGGGTGGTGAAGGCGGCGGAAGAGGTCGGCATGGGTTATGGTGATTTCAAGACCGTCTTATTGTACGAAAGATGATCTATTTCTTCAGATAGAAGGCCTTGAGAAATTTGTTAAAGAAAAAGGAAAGATTTATAAAATAGAGGATGCTATGAGCAAATCCCAGAGCCGACAAGATAGCACTTTTGAAACGTTACAGCGGGGTAGGATAGCCAGGAGATTCCGCCGGGCTCATAACCCGGAGATCAGTGGTTCAAATCCACTCCCCGCTATCCTTCAATTCTGTTAGATATGAAGGCAAATCCTTACGTCATCAGCATATCTTCTGATTGAAAAATTATATTAAGTTCTTTACTTTTCCTGTATAAGTAGATAGAGGAGTGATTACGATGACTGATATAGATGAACTAAAAGAGAGATTTCTAGATAGATATGAAGAAGACAAAAGTAAGGAAGAGCTGCAGAATGACATCAAAGACGAGTTCCTCAAAGATGAGATGGTGGACCTCGTCGAGAGCGCCGGTATCGAGGTGAAATCCGGCTGGACGAAGGACGACCTTTCGGAAAAGATGGCTTCAGGGGACTTTCGAGAGAACATTTCAGCAAAGAAAAAAGGGACGGGTGGAGCCGAAGAGAAGAGCTCGATAAAGGATATGCTCTCACCTTCTAAATTACTGATGACTTTTGCGACCGGAGATTCGAAGGACATGGAGAACTTTTGGGAGGAACTCCAGAAGGAAGTTATGAAGGGTTTCGAAGACTTCGAGATCACACCACAAAGATACTGGAAGGATGTGGAAAAGGAGTGGAAAGAGAGGAGTCGAAAGCTCCAGAAAAAGATAGAAGAGCTAGCGGGAGAAGAGATACCGGAGGAAGACGTCGATGAACTGATGAACCTTTGGAAAGGTTTCGTCAAAGAGATGAACCTCCAGCTAGGTGAGATCCCGATAGAACTCAAACTTAGAAAAGACAATATATTGAACACGATAAAGAAACACACCAACAAGAGCAAGAAGATGATCGCCAATCCCGAAGAGGATGCCAGTGAACTTTACACGTTATGGTTCGATATGTTAGAGGAAATCAGGGAGGAACTCGAAGAGGCCAGGAACTTCATGGAAGATAGAGAAGAGAGTATCTACGAACTCTGGGAAGAATTCAGAAAAGATTTCACGGAGAAATTGAAAGATATCTCCACCGAATATGGTGGCGAGGAGATAGAAAACCTTGAGAAGTTCTGGGACGTCCTCTCCGAAGATTTTGAAGCACAGTTATCAGAGGGCTTCGAAGAACACGACCATCTTTATGAAGCTTTCTGGAAGAAGATGGGTAAAGAGAAACCCAAGATGCTCAAAAAGATCGAGGAATTCAGAGAGGAAACGCTGGAAGATTATTCCGGGATCGTAGAGAAGGCTCTAGACTCCTTCAAAGAGACCTACGAAGAGATGGTGGTCCCTTCAAGGAAGAAGAAAGAAGAAGAGATAAAAGAGTTGAAGGATAGGATAGACGAGCTGGAGCAGAAACTTGAGGAGCAGGAAAGTAGTTAGGTCACACTGAAAACAGCTTTTAAACCATCTTTCTCAATTTTTTTGCATTTTCAAACATCTCGTAGTTATTGAACATGCAGTACACTTTACCGTGTTCTTCGGACAGTTCTTCCAACTTTTCAGCAAGTTCCTGGAGTTCCTCTTCTGAATAGTCGTATGCGTAGTCGTATTCGTCGGGATTGAGTCCGTGCAATCTCGTATATGCGATACTGTGATCGGACACGGGCTCTCTCCTCATTATATCCACGACATGTATCAGATCCAGGTCGTCACAGACTTCCTTGACTTTACCTGGATCCTCTTTCCATTCTCCTCTCGGTTCCCACGCGATTGTAAGACCCTCTCTATCTATCCTTTCGAAAAACTGCCTCATATTTTTCTCGTTCTCATCTCTGGGTTCAAAACTCCCCGGAGTCTGGATAAGGCAAACCTCGGCTTCTAGAGCTTCGGCTATTTCTTTAGTTCTCTCCCATGCTTCGACTACATCGTCGTTCGGTCTCAGGTAGCCAAAATTCTCTTTTTGGGACCCAGAGAGTTTATCCTTTTTGTTGCGCCAGGTCGGGCTCGTAGTTGGATGCGTCAGTGCCTGCCATGTTTTTAGAGTGAATTCAAAATCATCACGTGCATTTTCCCTCCACCTTTCAGCGGTCTTGACCATCGGTAATTTATAAAAAGTCTTGTTAATCTCTCCGGTTTCAAATTCGTCAGCGTATGCTTGAAGTTTGCTTTCGTACCTTTCTTTCCATCCCTCATTAGGCTCGTAGTATCCGTACCCGCAGGTGCCGATCTTGATACTCTTCCCACTCATCATTTTCAAGATAAAGTAAAATCGCTAAAAAAATCTTTTCGATACTTATTCAACTCCCCTCAACCGTCTACTGACTCCTTTCCATTTTCCGCTCTTGAAGCGTATAAGGTTGACCACACCCGGGATGAATAGACTTCCCAAAATCCCGGCGAAGATGGCCGGAACACCATAACCAAGCTTTATACCGAAAAAGTAAGAGACCGGGAGCATCCATCCGTAGATCCCTATCAGGTTGCCATAGAGCGGCCATCTTGTGTCTCCGGCTCCTCGAAGACCGCCTCGCATTATCCTGTTTACGGCATAGCCTAACACTCCTACCGCGTTAACATAGATGAACAATTTACTCAACGAGATGACTTCTGGATCGTCTGCAAAGAGTCCCGAGATGGGACCTCCGAAGATCGCCAGTAACAGGCCGATCGGCAGCATGACAACGATGGCTATCTTCAACGTATCCCAGCCGTAGGATTCGGCCTCACTTTCTTTCTCGGCACCGAGAGACTGACCGACCAAAGTGCTCGCGGCGGTACCGAAACCCCAGGCGGGCTGCATCGCCATCAACTGAACTCTTCTACCGACCTGGAAAGCGGCGACGGTACCTGTACCAAAAGTCGCTAGTATCCACAAAAATGGAAATCTACCTAGAGTCCTCGCCATCCTCATACTCAATAGAGGTATCGAAACCGTAAACAGCTTCTTCACCACCGTGAAATCCCACTGCTTTCCTCCCAACCTCAATCTCGCCTTGAACCTTTTAGAGAGGATGAGAGCGAAGAAGATAGCGGCCACGCAGAGGTTGGTGATGGCGGTACCCAATCCGGCTCCGAGGACTCCAAGTTCCGGAAATCTCCATATCCCGAATATCAGCAGCCAGTTCAGGATCACATTGAAGGGCACGCCGAAGGCCTGGATATACATGGGAGTCCGCGTATCCCCCGCACCGGCGAAACCTCTGGCGCTTATCATCGAGAAGAAGCGAAAGAAAAGACCAAGCATCAAAACTCTGAGGTAGGCGCCGCCCAGTCTTATCACATTGGCTTCGGCCCCGAGTAACGCGATCATATCTTCCGCATAAAACCATGTAGTGACCATCAGCGGTATCGAGATCATTAAAGCGAGCCAGACAGACTGCTTTAACACGAAATCCGCCTTTTTGTACTCACCGGCACCGAAGTGCTGAGAGACGAGGCTGATGGTCCCGCTTGAAAGAGCTAGTGCCAGTGCGAAGCCGATGAAGAAGAACTGGAATCCGAAACCGAGCGCGGCCACGCCTGCGGCGCCTACAGCTACCCCGACCATCAAGAAATCGGTCAGACGGAGGGCCACCCGCAGACCACCTGTGATTATAACTGGCCATGCCAGGCTGAAAGCCTCCGTACCTCTTCTTTCGTCAAGCAGGCCGAGTTTGGACAGCGCCCTCGGAAGGGCTCTTACCAGACGGTTACGCTCTCCCTTGATCTCTGTCGATTTTTCCTTGTCATCCATATTATAACTTACACGGGCTCTAACCGCTTTTTTTGAGATTTATATTTTTGGATATAAGCAGACAAATTCTCCAAAGTGCACAAATTATTTATAATCAACATCTGATTTTTGAGCACGATGAAAAAGAATGTCAAGATCTGTGTAGTGACAGCAGTTATATTGACATCTCTGCTTTTACCAGGTATCAACGTCGAGGGAGAATCGGAGAACGATCCTGAAAAGGAAAACGAGCTTCAGGACAAGGACTATACCGCCTCTGCCTTCGGCGCCTGCGACAGTTACGCAGTGGTCAGCAATTCCCGTTCTCTCAGTGCCTCTTTCGACGCCCAAGGAACTATGCAGAATTTCATGTACCCATGGGTCGGCTATTACGCTCACATGGAATACAACTCTAGTCACGCCGGTTACGAGAACAAGTATGGAGAACCGCCCAGGATCTCATCCCACAAAGAATGGATGGGAGGAAGGCCCGGCGTCAGGATGAACGATGATTATAGATGGGTGAGTAACGCCTCCGATCACGAGATGTCCTTCAGGGAGGACTCTATGATCGTAGATATGAAGCATGAAACATCTAACTATACTTTAAAAAATACTGCCTTCGCCTATAAACACGAACCGGTCCTGGTCCAGCATTTCGATCTCACCAACGAGCGGGATATAGAAGCGCTTTTCAACCTCACATATTATTCACAGTTCAACCTGAACAGAGCTAAACAGGGAAATGCTCCGGAGCAGGACGGCCATTACTTCACATTCGATATATACAGCCAGGAAACCAATTTTCACTGGCCCAAACAGGGGATCATCGACCCCCGATGGCAGAACGATATCACCTACAATGGATCTAAAGACGCGATAACTTATACCGGTCCGAACGGTGATGATCCCTTCACATTGTCCATCGGTTCGGACAGGAACATAAGCAAACTCTTTTTAGGGGACTGGGGCGGGGACAGCGCCTACGATGCCGTCCAAGAGGGTCTACAAGACAACGAGAACTTGACCACTGGAAAAGGAAACGATTATATGGAATTCGATCTGGGAGAACTGGCCCCAGAGGAAAACGAAGAGGTGACCCTTTTCTTCTCCATGGGTAAAAACAAGACCGAATCTTTAGAGCGTTTGTCTATGGCAAGAGAGAAAGGTTGGGACTCGCTCAGGACCGAGACCACGGATTGGTGGAAGGATTGGATATCTAAGGCGAAGATCCCATCGGGTCTCAATGAAACTACCGAAAGAGTTTATCGACGAGCACTCATCACCATGCGGGGTAATTTCAATGAAAAGCTCGGACACATCCCCGCCTCTCCTTTGATCCAACCGGAATATAAACAGAGCTGGCCCCGTGACGGGACGTATATCGCCTGGACCTATGACTCCGCGGGCTATCATGAAGAAGCACGTAAATTTTACGAGTTCATGGCTTCGGTACAAGAGGACGACGGGGGATGGCTCCAATCTTATAACCCAGATGGAAAGGCTGTCGGCGCAGTAGATTATCTCCCCGATCAGCAGGCCGGGCCAGAACTGGACCAACCCTCACTGGTCGTGATGGGCGCCTGGTATCATTACCTGCATACTGAAAACAAAACTTGGTTGAAAAATTACTATAATGAGACGATCAAACCCGCAGCTTCTTATCTGACCGAAAGGATATGGGATAACGACCTTTTGGTACCGCACTGCGATTATAATGAACGTCCATTCGAGTGGAGCCAGAGTTTCTGGTCAAACACGCTAGCCGTGGCGGCCTGGAACCGGACGAGAGAGATAGCTTCTATACTGGGCAAAGACGAGCAATTCAGAGATGAACTGATGAACGCCTCTTCTAGAGTCTACCAGGGGATAGAGGAACACCTCTGGGACGAGAACGAAAGCGTATATCTCCAGAGGATCGTTTACAACCAGACAGATAATGATATCGATCCCATGCCCGATCCGCCGAGCAGCCCGGACGACGAGCATTATTATACGTATCCCAACGGGGGTCTAGACTGGGTACCTTCCATGTGGTGGCTGGACGTGCATTCACCTGACGATCCGCGGATAAAAGATACCTTTGAATATTCGACGGCCCATGATCCAAGTCCCGGTCCGGGATGGAACTTCACCCATGACTGGACCAACCGATATCTGTACCTTTCCTTTTATTGCACCAGAGCCGGCAGGAGGAACGTAAGTGACAGATACATGTGGCGCGCGATGCAGGCCAGGTCTCCATTGAACTATCTGCCCGAGACCACAAAAGATTACGGTGACGGAAGACTGGGGCAGGCCTATCGAGGAGGGAGTACCGCCAATCCATTGACATGGACCCATGCGACCTTCGTACAGGCCATATTGGATTACTACCTAAAGCCGAAAATAACGGATAACAGCCAAAAAAGCGCTGAAACCGGGATGAATTACACTTTTAACGCTACGGTGAAAGATGAGATGAAGATCGATCACACCCATGTCAATTATTCTGTACATAAGGAAGATGGGGGAATAACTACTAAGAACATCCCGATGGACATTCAGAGCTCGGACAGGCTGGGAGAAGTCACATTTAGAAAAAAGATAGAAATACCATCCGATGCTGAAAAGCTGACCTACAGGATCGTAACCGAGGACGAATCTAGTAATATGAACAGGACCGAGGAAGTCGAGGTCCCAGTAGATGATATAGAGGCTCCGAAGATCTTCGATAAGAGTTCGACCGATATGACTACAGGCGATGATCATGTATTCGAAGCCTCGGCCTCTGATAATATCGAGGTCAGCGAAGTTTTACTCAACTACGAGACCGACGTGACCGATGAAAAGAATTTAACTATGAATAGAACGGGACCGGGAAGATATTCCAAGGAGATCTCGGTACCGTCTTCCGCCACGGAATTGAATTACACCATAAGGGCAAAAGATCTTTCCGGGAATTGGAATTCCACCGAAATGTACCGTAGAGAGGTGATAGATGATGACAAGCCCTTCATTGAAGATAAGAGCCCTGGGATGGAAGGCGGTGGGGAGAACGAGTACGTGGTGAAGATCGATGCCAAGGACAATATAGAAGTCTCCGATGTATACCTGAATTATTGGTTCGATGACCGCGAGTACAAAAATATAAGCGTAGAAAAGACTGGCAGCGATATCTATGGGACCGTACTTGAAATACCGGACGATGCTAACAAATTGAGCTACTACGCCAACGTGGTGGATAGTTCACAGAACTGGAACAGGACAGAAGTGATGACCACAGATTTCACCTCACCTCGGATATTCGATAGGTCTTCCTCCGAGGCAAAAACCGGGATGGACTTCACGTTCGAGGCCGTGGTTGACGATGAAGATGAGATAGACGATGTTTTCCTGAATTACGGGTTCGATAACGAGTCGATAAATAATATCACACTAGAAAAGATTGGACTTCACACCTATCAATCGATCGAAGAAGTGCCAGAAGATGCCTCTTCCTTGAAGTATCACTTTTCCGCCGTAGATGAGAACCAAAATTGGAAAGAGACTAAAGTAAAAAATACGGATGTTATCGACGTTATAGCTCCCTCAAGTTCGGCCAGTCTTGAAAAAGGTTTGGGTGAATACACCAACTCGACCAACTTCATGGTAGATTTCACCGCGGACGATAACAGGGAGCTATCCAAGGTAACGCTCCACTACAGAGTTGATGGAAGGGAGTGGAAAGACTTTGAGAGTTTAAATATCTCCGGTGCTGGAACCGAAGGTATATTCAACTTTACGGCATCTGAAAAAGACGGACTCTATGAGTTCTGCACCGCCGCTGAAGACAGCTCGGGTAATCTGGAAGAGATCATTGTCGATAATTCCACAAGTGTTTACGTAGACACTTCGGCCCCTTCCATCGAAGTCATAAAACCGGTCAAAGGATCACTACTCTCGAATGAGTCCGTTTCGGTAGATTGGGAGGGCGAAGATCCCGGGAGCGGTATAGAGAGATACGAAGTCTGTATAGATGGAGAAGGATGGATAGATACTGGAACAGCTACCCGACATGACTTCACAAATCTTTCGGAAGGTAACCACACTGTCAGGGTAAAAGCCGTAGACGAGGTCGGGAATAGTGGAACGGAAAGGATCGACTTCAAGATCGAAAGTGCCGAAGATGATGGTAATGGAGAAGATTCAGAGAGTCGATCGGACGAGGACAGGACGCTCTCAGATTACTGGTGGTTTATCCCCCTGATAGTTATCCTGCTTATAATTTTGATAGCGATGCTGGCTATGAGAAGAAAGGAAAGAGAAGAAGAGTCCGAGGATATCGGTTTTGAAGAGAACGATGAGGATCGACCTGATGATGAAACTTCTTACTTTGAAGACGAGGAGAGTAAAAGCCTAGAGGATGACGTGGAAGAGGACTTGGATGAGGATCTCGAAGAGAACTCTGGCCAATCTGTAGAAGAAGTACCTCCATTCTTTTATGGAAGTGGAGAAGAGAAAGAAACTTCCGATCATGAAGAGAACCCAGGAGAAGGGTCAAGAGATAGATGATCCAGTCAATCAGCCAAAAGATGGCCGAGATAGAGAAATGATGCCGTGATCATCAAGAATACAACATGTGCATGGATGTTATATGACCATTTTTTGAGTCGTGCCGGGATCTTTTTCAACCAGAAGATAGCTCCGGTCAGAACATAAGCCCAGATCAAAACCAAGCCTATGATAAGAGCGAAATTCCATTTCGGTAATGTCAGATAGGCGTGAAAAGTTATCGTCCCCGCGGCACCGAAACCTACGATACAGTGGATGTATTTTCCGATATTATGGAATTTTTTAAGCTCGGAGAAGATCTTTTTCAGGTACTTCCAAAAGATCATAACTGCGGCTAGACCGAACAAGACGTAATTGAGCGTACCCGTCAACTCGATATATTCTTCTGTAACTTCCTCTTCTTCCTCCTCTTCTCCCTCCTGCGCATCAAGAATCGAAGAAGAAGAAAGTAAGAGCATCAGAACAAGAGAGAAAACAAATATCGTTCGAACGACCTGTCTTCGCTTCATCGTTCATTCAAATGGGTTTCCCATAAAAATATTTTATCAGCAGGTTCGTTACAAGTCAAGGATGAAAAGAAAGATTTATTAATCGATTTCTCGCTCCAAACACCATGTTAAGATTCAACAAAGACATCGAGATCAACCGCTTCTACGATCCGACCCAGGACGAGGAGCAGGAAGTAAAAGTTGAAATTCGATCGGATCCACTAACAGGGAAGACGTCCAGGATACTGGATAAGCCCCTGCCGATCCCTTCGGATCCGGATATGAGTGACGTGGAGGAGTATGATTTCTGCCCCTTCTGCCCTGAGAATATAGACGAAGTGGGCGCTAGAGACATAGAAGTGCTTTCACGAGAAAGATTGGAGAAGGATGAGGCCGTACTACTTTCAAACGTGACGCCTTATTCCAAGCACTCTCTTGTCATAAGGTTGACCGAAGATCATTTTCTCGAACTGGACGAGTTTGATTCTAAACACTTTGCCGACGCCTTCGAACTAGCGAAGAGATACCTGAGTAGGATGGAAAACCACGACCGAAAGGATGTGCCGACCATCCTTATGAACTACCTTAAGCCAGCCGGCAGCAGTATAGTACACCCCCACCTTCAGCTTCTAGTCTCCAAAAAAAAGATGGATTACCAGCGGAGGATGCTCGAGGAAGGTTCAGAGTATTACGACGCGGAAGGCAAAAGTTACTGGGAAGACCTGATCCGTGAAGAGAGAGATGGTGAACGATATATCGGTAAAACGGGAAGTTGGGACTGGCTTTCCGCCCACGCCCCGAGGGGTTTCGAGCACGTCAAGGGGATCAACCTGAAAGACTTCATGGACCTGAACGGTGAAGATATCAAGGACCTCTCTTCCTGTATAGTGAAAGTGCTAAAAGCGTACCATGATATGGATTACAATTCGTTCAACCTCTCCGTTTTCATCCCACCTCTGGGAAGTGACAAGGACAGATTTGCCACGGTCATAGACATGGTCACCAGGAGCAACCTTGACAGGTTCTACTGGTCGGACGTCTTCGCGATGCCTAAACTCATGGACGAACCGTACTCTAACAAGAAGCCGGAAGAAGTGGCTAAGTCCGTTAGAAAATCTTTTTAAAGTTTTACTATAATGTTAACAAAGCTGAAAATACAAAAGATCGATAAAATCGGTGAGGATACCATTGTTCAAGAAAGAAAAACCTAGGATAAGGGTATTTTCCCTTGCAGACTTAGCGCAGCAGCTCGTAGGAGGATTCCTTCTCTCAGGGCCTTTCGTTGTGACCGAAGAGGTATGGGCGTTGGCCAACAATCTGCACTGGTACCAGTCCCTGTTAGCGACTCTGATCGTTTTCAGTATCGGTTACGGGGCTCTGTACGAAGCCGACGTAGATAGAGAACAGAAGGATGAAGCGGAGTGGATGGGGATTCCTCTCCGTTTCCTATCCTTAATCTTCGTCTCCTACGCCTCCGTTACTTTACTTATTCTCATATTTGGAGCGACCGTGACATTCGGCGCTACGCTCTTCACCGCCGTAAAGGTGGTCAGTATAGTCTCCCTCTTCAGCGTAATAGGAGCGGCCACCGCAGACTCTCTATTTTAAATTGATTTACTAAAGCTTGATAAATTTTAAATGTCTGCAGGTCCAATATTAACTATGAGACAAAGAGAAAACAAGTTTCTCACTTTTATCGTTATAATCCTGATATTTGCGAGTAGCTCCGCTGCGCTACTGATCCCCTCTTTGGGCTCTGGGAAGACAACCACTTTTTCAAATGGTAAGGCCGGAACGAGTGAGGAGATAGACGAAAAGACACAGAATACACCGCCCCCGACTCCTTCCCTAATTTATCCTCACAATTCCGCATCTTTTGCCCCTTCTCAACCGACATTGGTCTGCGAACAGGTCGAAGATCCAGACGGAGACGATCTCTATTATGTCTTTCAGCTCGATGATAACAGTGACTTTTCATCGCCTGTTTTCACGAAAGACGCTGGGATGAACGACACTTCGTTCGTGATCGGCAGCGATAACGATGTAACTCTTTCAAACGGGAAGACATACCACTGGAGGGTCTATGCACGGGATGGAGGATCTGCCAGCAGCTGGAGTTCCGTTCGAACTTTGACCGTCGATACTTCAGTGAAAATTTTCGATGACGTCAGAGTAGGGGTTTCAGACGAAACGTACGAGAACTACACCCATTATGAAGACCTGGTCTGGGACACTTTCAACTATACCAACAAGATATACGATAAAAACGACCTGAAGATCTGGTACAACGTTTCCGAGATATATACTTACTCTCAAGACTCTTGGAGCGAGCTCTTCGAAGAGACCCCTCACAGTGATGATCTACTAGTCCTCTTCAATCAGAACGGCTCTTTCGGGGGATATATGGGCGACAGGTATTATGCAATCGGTCATAACTGGAACCCTTTGACCGACAGTGGAGCTTACGACGCCTTCGTTCACGAGACCGGGCACTATAGAGGTATACCGGATTTCTATCTCTGGGAAGTGGAACCGAGCAATAACGGGGTAGCTTCCGTCGGTCATCAACCGAGTACGAACAACGTTCGTATAATGGACTATCCGTACGGCGTGGATACCTTCTCCAAATACTCGAAGAACGTGATCTCGAAGATGGGAGCTGATTCAAGGATATACGACACCTATCCAGAACATATCAACCGGTACTTCGTACCGGACAAGAATTACATCAAGGTGACGGATAAGTCCGGAAACCCTATCTCGGGAGCGGAAATATATGTATATAACAACACGGCCTATAGGGACCTGGATGGTAATTTTATACACGAATCTTCTATCAAAGATACCGTGGACAGCAGCGGAACCACCAACGGAAGCGGGCTTTACGAATTTGCGGAGAGGAAATACGGACTTTTAGATTTGGAATTCGATATCTCGTTCATCAAAGTTCGATACGACGGGACCACTCACCATACGTGGCTGGAGGGTAACGATACCCAGGCTCTGTACTGGGGATATGAAAACAAACCCATCCAACTACTGGAGGGAACTGATTTCGATATCTACTATACCGCTAGAGAAAACATCGTTCCCGATTCGCCTTCTGGCGGTTCTCCGAGCGGGGGAGAAGAACTCGGTGAAACGAGTTCGGTCACTCTCTCGGTCGATGTTTCGGACGTTGAGAACGACGCCATGGACGTTTCTTTTTATAATGCCGATACGGGAGACCTGATAGCGAACGACACGGGGGTCGCGAGCGGAAACAAAGCTTCCGTCGTCTGGAACGGTCTCACTCTTGGAAAGAGTTATTCGTGGTACGCTGTAGCAAATGATGGTTTCGATACAAATAAGTCGATAACGTGGTCGTTCAATATCAACGCAGCTCCTGAAAAACCCTCGAATCCATATCCCTCAGACGGAGCCTCCGAAGTCAAGCCGTCTCTAACGCTCGAAGTCGATCTTTTCGATACGGACCAGGACCAGATGACCGTATCCTTCTACAACGCATCTAACGGAGATCGGATCGCCCAACGGACGGGCGTTTCGGATGGCGAGACCGTCTCTGTCAGTTGGGATGTAGCCTATGGTACGACCTATCATTGGTACGTCGAGGTCTCCGACGGGACGGACACTACTACCTCAAGTACCTGGTCATTTACTACGGAAAGAAAGTATGTAACGAGAGATATCGAACTCCGGCCCGGGTGGAACTTCGTTTCTTCGAGCGTCATAGCGGACGGCAACAATTACCAAAGATCGAACGACCTCGTAGAGATATTGGACGATCCAGAGTACGGCGTGGCTGGCCACTATGACAAAGTGATGTATTATGAGAGGAAAAGTGAAAACTGGAAGAGCTACATCCCAAATAGAAATTCAAGATTCGACGACCTTTCCACCTGGGATAGGACGATGGGTCTATGGATACATATGACACAACTGGATACTCTATCTATCGAGGGAACGGCACCGAGGTCGACCACCATTCAACTGGAGGCGGGATGGAACATGGTCGGCTATCCTTCATCCGTCAAGAGGAGGGCTAGGGACACGCTACCTTCCGAGGTGACGAAGATAGGTGTGTTCAACTCATCGATGGAAAGCAATATACAGTATATCCACGATCTAAATGACCACTATATGAAAGAAGGGCGTGGCTACTGGGTTTATAATTCCGGGGACGTTTCCGTGGACTGGACGATCAGCTATACACTACAATTCGATAACTGAGAGTGGGGTCCACATCTCCTTTTCGGTCACTCCTCCATGTTGACCTATCATGAACGGATCGTCCTTGTTAGGATATCCGTGCTGCATCGTGTAATTTTCCTTCATGATCAAGACGTAGTCCCCGATCCTATCGAAGAGCTTGGGATCCGGCTCATGGATGCCGAAGTAATTTTTTTCTATAAGTTCCTGAGCCTCGTGAAGGCGGCAGAAGTCCTGCAATTCGTCTTCCCAGTAGTTACGAAATCTGTCATCCTTAGAGGGGCGCAAGTAGCAGTAAGCGGATCTGTAATCGCCGCACATAGGCAGCGTGAGACATTCCTCCATCTCCGGGTGATCCTTGAGTCTAATTGACTTCTCCTCTGTCGTATCGATGAAGCCGTGGTCAGAAGTGATCATCAGCATGGTATCCGTATCTTTTATATCTTCAACGAACTGTTTCAACTTCTTATCCAGTTCTTGAAAATGCCGCTCTACTTCTGTACTGCTGACTCCATGTTCATGGGCTAGTGAATCGAAACCCGGCCAGTAAGCATAGATGTACTTTCTTTCTTCCGAGGCTCTGACCGCCCTCTCTAAGGATCCAGTAAAACTGTCCATATCTTCATATCCATATGTTACAGCTTCCGCGCTCGTAGTTTTACTCAAAACACTCTCTTTTATATCTTCATCAGTCACGATGAATGAATTTTCAAATTTTTCATAGATGGGGTCTAGCTCCAACAACTCCTGTAAATCTATCCCGTCCTCGGAGAAGGCCCTATCTCCATAACGCGGCGCGAAGTGCAGTGCGGTCGAGACCGTTCCTATCTCCTTGAGATGCATGTACCATCCAGTTATCGCGTGTTTCTGAGGGGCGTTTCCCGTAAGGAACGTCGGTATCGCCGAGGCCGTAGATGATGGAAAGACCGAGGTGATCTTTGTCTTAAGGTTCCGTTTCAGGAAAGAGTTACTTTCCTTAGAATCCAGATATCTAAATCCCAAACCGTCTATCACTAGAAGTACTACGTTCTTATGATTTTCAAGGTCCGCCGATCTCAGCTCTTCAAGAGCCGGATAATTCGAGGGAACCCCGAACGACCCTGATATAGAGCTCATCAGATTGACTATGCTCTTCCCTTCGTAATCCGGTAACTGCATCTCTATCGGCGAACGACAAGGAGCTTAAAAGAGATTTTGGAGGGTTAGAAAATGATCTTAGATAGAAGCGATATCCATTTTCAGATAGGCCTAGACGGAAGCATCCTTCTTATCCTCATCGTATTTGGTCTGATCTGTCTAGAACCGAGTAAGAATAGGCCTTTACTCCGATTCTTTTTGTCGTTGAGGCACTAAACAAAAGACTTGCACGTCCATACATTTAAAATATATATACAAGTATATTTTAGGGGGATATGGGTGAAAGAGAATGAGCGAGAAAAAGTGTCCAATATGTGAATCCACAAAGATCGAACGAGAAGAAAAATCCATTAAATGCAGGACATGCAGTTTCGAGTATCTATCTAGCGAATAGAGCCGGGACCTCCAGTCCCATATAGGGAGGGACCTGTGGAGGAAACGATCCCGCTCTTATTTTTTTCTCTCAGTAGACCTTTAGCTCTTCACTACGATATCGAGAGGTTTATAGCACCACAGTTATCACAGTACTCTAGACTCAATTTATCATATTGAAAGGGTTCGTCCAGCATCTCATCCTCTTCCAGTATAGTATTTAAGATGGTCACTAGGCCTCTATGGCTCTCGGTATCGCCCCATCGGAAGTCCAACAATTTCATCTGGCTCTCACAATTCTCGCAGTTCGAACCAAGGCTACTATTCTCCAAGTACTCGTTTATCGATTCCTCGCTCATAAAAAGGGTAAGGTGTTTATTCTATTTCTAATTGTTCCTAAAGGTGGGAGAAGGAAAAAGTATATTAGATTTTCTTTACTTCATAGATAATATGGTGAAACCGCTACCATTCATAGATAGATTCTTTGGAGCATACGCCGGTGTAGTGACCCAGGCGATATATTTCGTGATCTCCTTCCTGGTCATATATATTATAGGAAAACTTGTAGTTCTTCCTCTCATCGATAGAGCTCTAAAGAAGCGGGGTTTGAAGGAGTACGCGAAGAAACCCATCCTGAAGATCTCAAGATTTGCCGTTCTGTTCATAGCTGTAGCCGTGGCTTTCGGTGTAGCTGGATTTGGCAATTTCCTCACGGCCTTTGCGACCATCGCCGCGGCGGGAACCTTGGCTATAGGGTTCGCCATGAAGGACATAATAGGGAACTTTGTCAGCGGTATCTTCATCTACATAGAAAAGCCCTTTGTCATCGGGGACTGGATAGAATGGGACGGAAATTCAGGCGTCGTGGAGGACATCGAATTAAGAGTAACCAGGGTCAGGACCTTCGATAACGAATTACTGACAGTACCCAATTCTCAACTTACCAACCGAGTTGTGAAGAACCCAGTCGCAAAAGACAAGCTGAGGGTCAAGTTCCTATTCGGGATATCTTACGAAGACGATATAAATAAAGCTACAGAGATCATCTTGAAGAAAGCAAACGAGAACGAACAGATCATGGACGATCCAGAACCCAGTGTAGTGGTGACCGAACTGGCGGATTCCTACATCGGCCTGCAGTCGAGGATATGGATAGAAGATCCAAGCCGAGCCGACTTCATGAATATAAGGTCGGAATTCGTGCAGGACGTAAAGGAAAGATTCGACGAAGAGGATATCGAGATACCCTTCCCACAGGTCGATCTATCGGGTAAGGTAGAAACTGGCGGGAAGAAGGTATAAGGTGAGAATCTCTAAAGAGGTCTGATAAAAGCTTTTTCTCATTTCTCTGATAGATACTCTACCAGAAAGATTAATATAACATGATCTCTCACCTTCAATTATTTAGACTCGAAAAAGGTGATCGACCCTATAATTCATGACTCTTTCTCATATTTTTCGAGTAAATTCCTGACAGCTTTAGCTGACTCGGTATCATCGTCTTCCTCGTACCACTCGATCAATCCGTCGGCAAAAGACAAAGTATTGTCCTCAGACATCTCCTCATTTAAAGAAAATTTGTCTATCCCGCTCTGTTCGAATATCTCCTCTCTGGTAGAGTAAGACATGTCACCTTTCGTGGAGGCATAAGTGAGAAGGGCGGACATCAATTTTCTTGGGTCATCTATCCTTTTATCCATGGTCACGATATCTTCCCCTTTCCTCGCCAAGGACGGCTTATTATAGACGGCCCTGAACCCGAGCTCTTTGAACATATCTTCCACGTTTTTACCCATCTTAGCAGAGGTATAAAAGACGCTATCAAAATAAAATGGTGCCTCGTCGGTCACTACCTCTTCCGTGATCTCGTGATCTTCTAGATCTACTTTATTGACAGCCAGGATGATAGGGGCATTATCCACTGCCGCTTCTTTATATTTGGGCAGCCAGTCCTCGATAAGTTTATCTAGACTCTCCTTCCTCATGCAGTCGGCTACGGCTATAGCTCCAGTCGATTTTTCAAACGCCGTCTCCCTAACTGTATCAAAATCAGTATCACCCATGATATCGTGGATGACGAGCTTTACTTCAGAACCCGTAACCGGAACCTCCTTGGTATATATGTTCGTGCCTATGGTCTTCAAATACTCCTCCCCGAAGATGTCTTTGACAAAACGGAGTGTTAAGGACGTTTTGCCTACACCAGCTTCACCCAAAAGATTGACTTTTCTTTTACTCTTTTTACCTCTCATTTTATCTCCTATCCACTTCTTGCTCGATATTGGCAATCTTTTAGTATAATAAAAGTTTTTTCTTCCCATATATTTCGCACTTTTGATTTTAAACGTAACCGAATTTGCTTCCCCTATCTTTTAATCCTGTCCTCTAGAGTGGTGACGAGGATAAGGATATGTAGACCCCGTCTCTTTAGTGAGGAAACGCACTCAACTCTCGACAAGAGCAAGTTCGAAAAAGGCAATACTTTCCCACCATAACACGTAAATAATCAGAACCATATAAACTATAATATGGAGCTGAGAATAAGAGAGTTCCAGCTCATCGAGATAAACCAGACAGTCATGAGAAGATACTGTAATCAGAAGAGGATCCAAGAATTCAACCACAGGAAAGAAGAGCACACCGATTATCTAAAACTCCGGCATCTAAAAGATGGATCTTTAAAGGATGTAAAAAGTGTAGAAAAGAAGCTCCAGACCCATCCGTACTTCTTGAAATCCAAAACCATTAGGGAGGAGGTCGGGAAAGAAGCCTATATAAAGGAAGAACACAGCGAGAGATGGGAGACCTATAAAAATACGAATCGGGTGAACCTATCTAAATTCTTGAAGGACATGCTTCCCTACGTGGATAAAGCAACCATCAAGCGTCTAAAGCACGGGAAGTACTTCAGAAAAATAGTCAGCGGGATGCTGAAGAATAACAGTCTCTTGGAATTGGCCAACACTCCGAACGCGTACGCTGTACTGAACCCCGAAAGAAAAGACGAATTCTTCACAAAAGACATAGTCTATGACCTTGGTAAAAAATTTGGAAAGCAGAAGTTGGTCGATATGACCAAAGACGAGGATCTTGTCGAAGACCTGCTCGAAGAATACGATCTGCCGGACTCTACATCATCCGATAAAAGTACCCTAAGAGGCCAGGGCAGCAGCAGAAACTTAAGAACTCAGCTATACTATCAGAAAGTTATGTGAGCTGGATCCTGAACTCCGTTTACCGATCATCTGCTCACGCAGGTACATCTACATTTTCGAATGTAAAGACTGCAAGGCTAAAGACAAGTATAGACAGAACCAGTAAACCAAAAAAGTGTCCGGTTTTAAAGGCACCATCGAACAGGATCGAATTGTAATCCCAGTATCCCAGTATACAAAAGTCGTTGACCCACCTGTAATCTCTAGAAAGTCCGGATATTAACTGCATGGCGTACTGAGAAAATCCGAAAAGGAGTATCAAGCCGACGGTGGTCCTGGAATTTTTGAAAAGGACCGCGAGTAGGAAGCCGACGGCGATCACGACCATCAAAACGGGCCAGAATCCGAGAAAAACAGATATAGATGTTTTCCAGGATAGATCAGCACTTTCTCCTATGCCATTCGCGGACATTTTCATAACCAGTCCAGCGGCTGTTAACATAACTAGAGAATATACCGCTAAAGAGACGAATTTTTCGATGAGATATCCCCTCCTTGAAATACCGCTGGAGATGATAAGATCTATCCTCCTTTCTTCGATATCGTTAGTCAAGGTCTTGACGGATATATAACCGATATACAGTCCGGTCAAAATGAAAAACCAGCTGAAGACCTCCACAGAGAGAAAGCCCTTGAGTTCGTACATAGATATATTCCTTCCCCCGCTTAAAGTGTTGTAATAGCCCGTCTCCATGAGCTGATCCAACATACGCTCCTTATCAGCAGTGGTGTTCATACCGACAAACTTTGACTCGCCGTCTACGATACCAACCACGGAGTAATACAGCGGTTCTTCCGGATCATGCGGTAAGACCGTACTGTTCTCTGTACCGTTATAGACCATCTCAGCCGTTATCATCGATGTCCTGTTATCCGCATAGACCCTATATCCATCTGCTCTGTCGAGTGTTTTCCACGTCACGGTGATATTGCTACCTGTTTCGTCCACCTTTAGCTCAACGTTCTCCGCCCCTTCTAGTTCCGGGTCTTCTGTTTCGGCTACAGTAGGGTAAAAACTGACCATCCCTCCAACCACTATAAGGATTATGATCATGAACAGCAGAAATCCTTTCCACCCTTTCCTGAACTCCATAAAGAACGTTCTACCCATCATCGTCCTCATCCCCCTCGGAATAGAATCGTAAAAATAACTGGTCTAGGCTGAACGTTTCCAGGTTAAGATTGACTATCTGGTGTCTCGAGACCTCTTTTATCACTTCGTCGATATTATGTGTGATTATCATCTCCAACTCGCTGCCTTCCCGCTCGATGTCCTTAACGCCCTCTATATCGAAGGCAGACGGGTCTATTTCCTCTCTAAATTCCACGTTCATCACTTTACCCACTTTATCCTGCAATTTTTCGATATGTTCAACGACTTGGAGAGTGCCGTCGCGTATGATCGCCACCCTATCGCATATTTTTTCTACCTCGGCCAGGATGTGAGACGACATGAAGATAGTCTTTCCTTTCTCTTTCTCCTCCCTGACGAGGTCGTAAAATTCTTCCTGCATCAGAGGGTCTAAACCGGCGGTGGGTTCATCTAATATCAAAAGGTCCTGATCGGCCATGAAGGCCTGGACTATTCCAACTTTCTGTCGATTACCCTTGGAGAGTTCTTTGATCTTTTTCTCTAGATCCAGTTCAAATCTTTCCGCTAGGTCCAGCATCTTCTCCTTTGATCTGGTCCCGCTCAACGATAAAAGATAGTTCAGGACGGTTTTCACTTTCAGGTCAGGGTAAAGATCGAAGTCTCCTGGTATGTATCCCGTCCGTTTCGATATCTCTACGGAATCACGGTTTGAATCTTTACCGAATATCTTCACGTCACCTTCAGTCTTTTGAAGGAAACCGAGACACGTCCTGATGGTGGTGGTCTTCCCCGCGCCGTTGGGTCCTAAAAAGCCCATCACCTCTCCCGGGTATACATCAAGATCTAGATCTTTTATACCGACGACATCACCATACATCTTGGTGAGGCCTCTTATCTTTATAACTGGCTCTTTTTCGGTCATGATCTTCTATCCAAAGGGTTTAAGGGCATGATGCGGCGTTTTGGTTAGGCCCTGAACTCATATAATCGACTCTCTATTTAAGGTTTTGAGTTTTGAACACAGCTGTCAAAATCTTCCGCCGCTCAACCCTCGTATCTATAGAACAGCAATATCCCTAGAATAGATATAAGAGCCAGTGAGAGAAGACCCAAGTCATAAGAACCGGTGAACGCGACAACGAGACCCACGGTTATAGGCCCTAAAACCCCAATGCCGTTACCGAGCCCGTTCATGATGCCCGTGGCGGAGCCCAATGTTTTACCTGAAACTTTGGACTGTAAGACCGTGAAGCACAGCGGTGGGGCCATCTGTCCCCCGAAGAAGGCAAAAAAGAGCAGGATTATAGCGACCGTCAGTGACTGGATCTCCAGGATGGTGAGAGCGAAGAGAAGTGCCGCGTTCATCAGAAGCGCCAGGATGATGATCCATCTTCTCTGCCCGGTCTTATCACTTATCCATGAACCGAGGTACATGCCCAAGATAGCCCCCACATACGGGAAACTCGCGCCGAAGGACATCTCATCTATCGGGAGGCCGCGTGCTTCCACAAGGTACGTGGGTATCCAGAGGGACATCCCCCACCAGACCGTCGTTAAAGCCGTAAAACCGAAGAGGAGCAGCTGGAACTGCCTGTCCGATATCAATTCTTTAAGGTCTCCCTTGATGTCCGGTGAAGATCTTTTCTCTTTCGGATACTCGTCAGACGGGGTCCCCTCGATCAACAGAAAGACAGGTAAAGCTAGTGCAAATCCGAGCGCGGCAACAAAGTAAAAAGACATCTCCCAGGAAGTACCCAAAATTATCGGCGTCATGATCAGAGGCGCCAGCATCACACCGATAGGCCCTCCGCTCATATAGAGCGAATTCGCCCGGCCTCTCTCCTCGGGTGAGAACCAAGCTCCGGTGACCTTGCTGGCGCATGGGAACAGAACTCCCTGACCGAGTCCCAATAGAACTCTTGAAAGTAGAAAAACCCAGTAGATCTGTCCGAAATAAGCGCCGAGAACGAGGGCGCCGGACCACGTTGCGAGAGCTATGGTCAGCATCTTTTTAGGACCGTATATATCAATAAAAGGACTGAAGAATATGTTGGAGAATCCGTAACTTACCAAGAATATGCCCATCAGGATACCACCAAGAGTGCCTTTCTCAGCGGTGGTCCATCCGTAGTCCTGCGATACGAAAGGGAGTGCGATGGAAACGCTCATACGGGCGAGATACCCTACAAGGATAGACAATACCAAAAGTAGGAGTATCAGCCAGCGGTGCTTTTTTCCTAGACGTAACACCTGACTTCCGGTCTTCATCCTCACCGGGAAAAAGAACGGGTTTGATTAATTTTTAGGGTGAAATCCGACGCATGAATTTCAAGTTTTCATAGATATTGGATATACATTATCCCGGCGATTAATACCGCAAGGAGTGAGATCCAAATCATCAGTGCTTTTCTCGTCAATTTTCTAGCTTTATCGGCTTCCCACCACGTACTCGGTTCGAAGCCCTGGGCCACGAAGGTCAGAACACCGGCCAGATTGATGCATATCAGATTGACGAAGAACATTATCAGGGCGTTGAAACCCAAGGTGAAATATTGAGATCCTATGAGTAGGCCGGAAGCGGCTATCGCCGGGACTAAAGCGAGGGCCACCATGACGCCTATGACCGCAGAGGAAAGTCCTTTAGTATAAGCCAAGGTCCCGGCACTCCCCGCAGACAGGGCTAAAACGACATGTAAAATTGAAACGTCGGTTCTAGCGGATATCTGGGCAGTATTTGGATCCACGGGAAGGATGACACCAAGAGCTATGGAAACAAGAAAGGACAATAATATACCCATTACGGCAGTTTTAGCCGCTAACTTAGCCAGGTCTACATCCGCTAAAGTCGTTGCCAAAGAAAGGCCCACGTTCGGAGCGAGCATAGGGGCGATCACCATGGCCCCCACTATCACAGCAACATCGTCCCTCAAAACGCCTATAGAAGCCACTACGGCAGCTAAAAGAGTGAGTAAAACATAAACCCTGCTCAGTTCACTCTGATCCTTGACTTCAGCATACAACTCCTCTCTGCTAACTCCTCTCGTCTCTTTGCCATCTTCCTCTTTCCCTTCTTCTTTCTCCTCTTCCTCCTCTTCCTCCTCTTCAGCAACGGGGAGAGAGGCCTCCACCCGGAACAAAAGGAGCCTAAAAGCTTCATAGCGGCTGAACTTGTCGTTCAAACTGTCTATGACTGTCTGGCTCTCGTCCGCGTCGACGAGCAGCTTCATCAGGACCTTCTCTTCCGCCACATCTTCATGCCAGAAGTCCAGTACTTTATCGTCTTCCTCCAATAGATCACGGGCTTTTTCCAGCTTTTTCCCGGGTATTATCATCTCTATTAGGCGCTGCAAAGTGTCGACCGATAAGTTATCCTTGGCAGAAGATATAAAGATTATGACTCTTCATATTAGAGACAAAGAGATCACAGAGCTTTTTTCAGGAAAGAGTTCTCTCACCCTACAACGAACAATTACTTTAAATAGCCTCCTATATGTTGCATCTCAATAATGTCCGAGGGAGAAGATGAACCGGGTTTCTTGAAGATGATAAGAGCCCCTTTCCTCTTCGCCATACTGGTGCCTCTAGTCTCTGTTACTTTAGTTTCCACTTCGATCTCGGGCTCGTTCAACCTTTTCGGATTCGTATTCGCTTCTATCACCGGTTTCAGTCTTCACATAACCACGAACGTGTACAACGACATATACGACACCAAACAGGGAGCCGACGATCAGGAATCTAAAGAAAACGAATTCAGCGGTGGATCTGGTGTGATAGTCGATGATCGGGACCTGCTTCCGAAGATGTATATGATCGCAAGGACCGGGATCGTAGTAGGAGTCACGGCCACCTTTTTCCTGATGTTCTTTATCGATAGAGCGCTCTGGTTACCGCTCTGGATCGTCATCGCCATCTCGGTATTTTTGAGTAAATATTACACCGCTGAGCCTTTCAAGATGGCCTATAGAGGATTGGGTGAAGTCGTGGTGGTGCTCGGCTTCGGTCCGCTTGCCGTGTTTCTAGCCTCCTTCGGTCAAAATATGGGTTTCCATCCTATCATCTTAGCTATCTCTCCTATCACAGGGCTCAGCACCCTTTTCATAGTCTGGATGGGCGAGATGGTCGATCTGCCGACAGATCTAAAAGGCGGTAAGATAGGATTGGTCGCCAGACTAGGTTTTGAAAGAGCAAAGTTCGGTATGATAGCTGTACACATGATCGCGCTTCTCAACGTTTTTTTCGTAATATTTTTTTTTCTGAACCCGGGTTGGCCTCTGCTGATCGCTTTTCTCCCCCATATCTTTCTTCTACCGAAACTTATAGCGAGCTTGAAAAAGATGGACGGGTACGGTGAAAAGATAGATGAGCTTTCAAAGCTGAACTTCACCCTGTATATCTCCTTCTCCCTGTTCCTGATGGCCGGTTACGGCCTCGATCTGATCCTCCAGGCATATCTATGAATCAAAATCTCAACAACGCGCCCTTCTCCAGCAGATGTTTGATGAGTGCAGGAACAGGACCGGGTAGAGCCAGCTTCGGAAGAGAAAGGAGACCGTTGATCTGACCCAGACTTATGAGGAGAGGGAACTGTGTTCTGCTGTAATTTTTCAATGACCGTCCTTTTGCTTTTCTCCTAATGTTCTCGGAAATCACCTTAGAGTGCGAATCGGCATTATGTCCAGTTTTCTCCTCGTCTGTATCGGTGATGTCCCCTCCTGCGAATACGTTCGGATGAGCTCTGACCTGGAGATGTTCGTTGACTCTCAGTGAACCGTCGTCTGCGAAAGAAGAAGGTTCAAAACCGCTGAAGATACTCTCGTCGTAACTCAACCCAGTGCTCCATATACATATATCGGCTTCGAGTTCTTTCCCATCGTCGGTTTTAAACATCTTCTCTTGACGATCTACGACTTTTTGATCCAGGATCAATTTTACGTTTTTCTCTTCGAGGAACCTCTCTGCGAGATAGGAGGCCATCTTTGAATTCCTCTCGATCAGCCTCTCGTGGGAATGCACCAGAGTTATCTCCTTTTCTGTGTTCGCTCCCAGTTCCGCCGCTGTCTCGGTCCCTATGAGACCGCCGCCGACTATCAATATCCTGTCCGCTTCTTCGATTCGCTTCGATAAGTCTTTTACCTCTTTAACGGAACTTATGGTGAAAACGTCTCTCTCATCATCCAGATAGATCGGATATCTGGCTCCTATAGAGATCACCGAGATATCGAAGGGGATCTTTTTACTCTTCGTGGAGAAATATTCCGGGGTGATCTCGACCACTTCTTCCGTTATGATCTCCGTATTATCCAAAAATTCAGAGTACGGTTTAATTATCTTCTCTTGATGAGAAGGTTCGGTCAACAATTTGGGTAAGGACGGGTAATATTCAAACCGATCATTTTTGTCTATCAAACTCACTTCTGGATCCTTCTGGTCATCCAAATTTTTTGCCACCATCGCACCGCAGAACCCGCCTCCCAGGATCGTCACTCTCATCGCTTTTAGAATGGCTTCGAAAGATAAATAGTTGATGTTTCGTCTATTTTGAATATCTCAATAAGAGATAAATAAAGGAGGAACATTGAAGATTCATCCGCTCGGAAGGAATATCTAGGCGGTCACTGGAGGATCCAGCGATGTCCAAAGATATAGTGATGGAAACACAGAACCTCGTAAAGAAATTCGGAGACGGCGTCACCGCGGTCGACGATGTCTCTTTTAAGATCGAAAAGGGAGAGGTCGTAGGTTATCTAGGCCCTAACGGCGCCGGCAAGACCACCACCATCAAGATCATGACGAACCTGATCAAACCCACCGCAGGCCACGCCTGTATAAACGGTATAGACGTCAACAGGCATCCCAAGGAGGCGCTGAAAAGCGTGGGCTCTCTGATAGGCGTGCCGGGAGTTTACAGCTATCTGACTCCCACGGAATTATTGAGATACTTTGGAAAACTGTACGGGCTGCCCAAACAGAGGATCGACGAGCGGATAAAGGAAGTCCTGAACATGGTGAATTTATCGGACTGGAAAGACTCGAAAGTGGGGACTTTCAGCACCGGTATGGAGAGGCGGCTGGCCATAGCGAAATCCATCTTTCACGAGCCTTCTATCCTGATCCTGGACGAACCCGTCCTGGGACTCGACCCGGAGGGGATAAAAGAGATGCGGGAACTGATCAAGAGCTTTCAAGAAAAAGATGTTACCGTATTCCTGAGTTCTCATCTCCTCGACGAGGTTAGCAAGGTCTGCGATTCAGTTATCTTCCTCTACGACGGCCGTGTGGTTGAAAAGGATTCGGTGGAGCGTATCGACGAGATCATGAAGCAGTACCGCCTGATAGATGTCGAACTCTTAGAAGATATAAGAAAATCAGACCTGAAAGATATGAAAAAGATCGAGATGATCGACGATGTGAAAAAGATAGATGACAGCCGGATCAGGGTCACGAAAAACGACGGCGACCCTGGAACGACCGCCGAGATGCTCAGGAAGATAGTAGAGAACGGTTTCGATATAGTCTCTTACACTCCTGAGAAGTCCGATCTTGAAGATTTTTACGTTTCGTTGATAGAGGAGAAGGAGGGAGCCCGATGAAGTCGATCAAAGATGATATCTGTGAGGACGTCAGGAACACTTGGCTCACTATCGAGTTCGAGTTGGAGAAGCACTTCAAAAGGAAAAGGGTGATCATATCATTCTCATTGGCGGTGATCTTACCGCTGATATTCTACGTCGTTCCGAAGATCTGGGCCGACTTTCCGGATACCGCAGAGCGGTTCGCCAGTCTTAACTTAGAGTTCGTAAGTCTTTTGATAATAATCGCCGGTTCACTCTTCGCTGGAGACGCGGTTTCGGGCGAGTTCGAAGAGAAGACCGGGCTTCTGCTGTTCCCGACGCCGCAGAGACACATGACCATCTTTATCGGTAAGTATATAGGTGCGTTGATCCCCACCATGCTCGTGGTCTCCATATATTACTTGACCGTTACGGGCGAAGTAGTGGGCATATATGGGTTAGGCGCTCTGAATCTAGATTTCCTAAAATCTTTTCTTGTGGCTCTGATATACTCGACGAGCGCGGTAAGCGTAGTTTTCCTCTTCAGCAGTATACTTCAGAGGAAGATAACTTCTACCCTGCTGGGCTTTTTTTCTCTGATGATGATACTGCCGATAATCAGCAACGTACTTCAATTCCTAGTAGAGACCGAACCGTGGTACATAGTGACTTACTCCGCCGGTCTGATAACCGACGTGTTCTCCGCGACCACCCAAGTTGGGGGTGGTCCCGGCGGCGGGATCACACGGTTTTCACCTGATTTCTACACGGGATTGGGCGTGATGTTCGCATATACCATAGGATTGTTCTTCGTCGGCTTATGGATCTCTATAGAGAGGAGGATGGAGTGATATGATGAAGATATCGAGAGATGCAAAAGTCGGTCTCCGCGGTCCTGTTATATTGGCACTGATGATCGCGGTGATGCTTTTAATCCCCGTATCGACACCCGCTCTCGGAGATGCTGGACAAAAGATAGATCAGATAGAACCAGCCCAAGATCAGCCGGGCCAGGAAAGCTTCAATATCACCATCTCCAACATAACTTTCTCAAAAGACAATCCGAGAGAAGGAGACAACATAACGATCTCTTTGACTATAACTAACAACGAAACGATAGATCTGAGCAATCTTACGATCGTTGAGAGCGTTAACGTCACGCTGATGCATTTTGAAGATATATTGATCTCTTGGACGAATTTTAGTCTAAAAAGCAACAGCAGTGAGACCTTCGATTTTTTTTGGAAAGCTGAAAGCGGGATACATACCTTTACCGCGGTGATGACCTTCAACATAAAGCTGTTGAACATGGGTCTGCCGATGGACAGGAAAACGGCGGTGATCGACGTTACCCCGGAATCTATCGGAAATTTGTATTACCCCACGGCGATCCTGCTCTTGATCTCTGTAGTCATCTTTTGTGCAGTGATATCTCCAGCGTTCTTCGACAGGATGACGGATCGGGACTCTCCACGGGAGAAGAAAAGCAGGAAATTACTAGGTAAAAAGGACTGATCTTTTTAAGAGAATTCAGTCCTCTTCGAATATTTCAAGGTGATCTCCGTATCCTTCCTCTTCCATCTCCTCTTTCGGTATAAACTCTAGAGCGGCGGAATTCATGCAGTAGCGTTTACCCGTAGGAGGTGGACCGTCCTTGAACAGGTGCCCGAGATGGGAACCCGCCTTCTTACTGACGACTTCAGTCCTCCTGTCGAGTATACCGTCTTCTTTCTTCGTCACTACATTCTCCGGCTCCAACGGCTTGGTGAAGCTCGGCCAGCCAGAGCCCGACTCGAATTTATCTTTGGAACTGAAAAGCACCTCTCCAGAGACAAGGTCGACGTAGATGCCCTCCCTTTCGTTATCCCAGTACTCGTTATTGAAAGCCGGTTCCGTGCCTTTCTCCCGGGTAACTTCGTACTGTTTCGGAGTCAGCATCTCTCTCAGTTCCTGGTCCGACGGTTTTTCGAAATCTTCTTCGTCCATGATTCAAACACCTCTCACTTTCTTCCAAATTTCATACAAAAATTCTCGTCCTTCTTCGTTCAATCCCAGCCCTTTGAGATCATCTGCTGATGAGATATCTCCGTGGCCCGATACGTAACCGTTAGCCCTTGCTACTGCAGTAGAATCTATGAAGTCCTCTATATCGGTATAGACGTTCCTAAGCGCATCGTGTAGAGCCTTCTTCTTGGTGAGATGATACTTCTGGTGATAATCTTCGGCCATATGGAATTCCGAGTATCCTCTGATGACGGTCTTCACATCGCCTCGTACTTCTTTCTCCTTTTTCCTCTTTGATCTAGAGGCGATCTCCTTCTGTTCCTCTCCGTGAAAAAATATCATGGACCTGTACTGGGCTTTCTTACTTCGCGTGAAATCGTGCCGATCCCAGAAGATGTTCAATAATCTTTTATAGTTCATCTTCTCCAAATCGTAATCCACCTGTAGGGTCTCGGTATGACCTCCAAGGCTCCGGTAACTTGGATCTCTCTTTTCTCCACCCGCGTAGCCCACCCTTGTTTTTACGATACCAGGTAAGGAGCCGAAAGTTGCGTCCGGTCCCCAGAAGCAGCCGAGTGAAAAGGTGGCCGTCTTCGTTTCCTCCGGAGGGTCTCTATCCAAAGCAGGGACCTCTCCGGTTATCAATTCCTCTCCATCTCTTCCGAAAATCATGATCTTAGATCACCACATTGAACTTGTCTTTCGTCGTATTTATACCTTTACTCTCGCGACCCCCCTATTAAAATAGCGCGCAGACCTATCCAGACGGCTTTTGGAAAAAGTCTATATACTGAGGGGGACCATATTAAGTGCTGTTGGGTCCAAAGATGAGTAGCCTTAAGCAGAATCTATCCTACCTGATGTTGGGACAGCGGGGCGGGGAGAATCGGATCAAGATTCTAGAACATCTTAAAGAAAGGTCCTACAACCTCAATCAACTGTCCAACGAATTGGACCTCAATTATCGAACTATCAAGTATCATATAGATATACTGTCAGAGTACGATCTGATCGATAAGTCCGGCGAAGGGTACGGGAAGGTGTATTTTCTCAGTCCCAAGATGGAAGAAAATTACGATATGTTAGAGAGGATGAAAGGTAAACTCCAGACGGTCTCTAAATCCCCAAAGCTTTACGAGAAGGTCGTAGAACAGATACACGACGCGTTAATCCTTTTAGATGAAAACAAGGATATCATACTCACAAACAAAAGCGCGGAAGAGATAACCGGATATAAAGACGAAGATCTGCTCGGTAAAAATATAGAGACCTTGTTAGATTCAGATATCCACCAGGACCTAGTTGAGGAGGTCTTGAGAAGGGATGAGTTCGTCAAAAAGATGATAAATATAGAAACAAAGTCTGGAGAAACGAAAAACGTCATCGTCACCTTGGACTATTTCCATTTCGACGGAGATGGAGATAAAGGTTTCTCTCTCATAATCAAAGATGTCACCAGAGAGGCGGAGCAGAGAGAGGTGTTGAATGCCCTGATGGATCACTCCGAGGTCATGATGGCATATCTGAATTTAGATTTTGATCTTGTTTACGTCAATTCAGCCTATGCGAAGAACACCGATCATTCTCCTGAAGAGCTCGTCGGTATGAACCACTTCGATCTGTTTCCGGACGGAGAGAAAAAAAAGATATTCCAAGGTGTGATAGAGGAGGGGGAACCTAAGTCTATCGAGGATAGTGGCCTATTCGAGCCGGAGGGTTGTGATGATGAGGATATATATTGTTCCTTAGAACCTGTCAAAAATGAGAAAGACAGTGTTAAAGGGCTCGTACTATCATTGTTCAAGGTACCTCCCTGAGCGTTTAGCGATTGTATTCCGAACGGGGTCTGAAAAATAATATTCTGAATCTATTTTATTAAAAATTGTATGTAATTTGTGTCTAATTATGATAAGATTTGCATGGAAATTATCATGTATTTGTGAAAAATTACCTTATAAAAAGTATCTATCTTTTTTAGATATATTGAAATATCCAAAGGGGTTAAACATTGGATAAGCTCAAACGAGAACTTTCATATCTTATACTCGGTCAGCAGGGTGGGGAGAATCGGATCAAGATATTGGAACTTCTTAAAGAGAGATCTTACAATCTCAATCAACTGTCCAACGAACTGGACCTCAATTATCGAACCATCGAACACCACATCAATAGACTATTGGAGTATGACCTGATCGAACCTTCCGGCGAAGGTTACGGGAAAGTGTATCTTTTAACCCAAAAGATGGAAGAGAATTACGAAATGCTGGAGAAGATGAAAAAGAAACTCGAGACCGTCTCTAAATCTCCAAAACTTTACGAAAAGGTCGTGGAACAGACCCATGACGGGCTGATCCTGCTGGATGAAAACAAGGACGTAATCCTGATCAATAAAAGTGCCGAAGAGATAACGGGATACAAAGATGAAGATCTGCTCGGTAAAAATGTAGAGGCCTTGTTAGAATCTGATATACACCAGGACCTGGAACAGGAAGTTTTAGCAAAGGACGAGTTCATCGAAGAGATGATAAATATAGAAACAAAGTCTGGAGAAACGAAAAACGTCATCGTCACCATGGATTATTTTCACTTCGACGGAGATGGAGATAAAGGCTTCTCTCTCCTCGTGAAAGATATCACCAGAGAGACAAAGCAGAAAGATATCTTGAAGGCTCTTATGGACCATTCCGAGGTCATGATGGCATATCTGAATTTAGATTTTGATCTGGCCTACGTCAATTCAGCCTATGCGAAGAACACTGATCATTCTCCTGAAGAGCTCGTCGGTATGAACCACTTCGATCTGTTCCCGGACGGAGAGAATAACAGGATCTTCCAAGAAGTGATAGATGAGGGAGAATCCATGTCCATCAAAGACAGAGATCTTCTCGCCTCGGAGGAGACTGACCAGGACGGCATATATTGGGCTTTGGAGCCGGTCAAGGATGAGGAAAAAAAGGTGAAAGGGCTCGTATTGTCTTCGTACGAAGTCGACGAGTAAATTGCACCTCTTTTGTAATTAATACTTACATAAAAAGTACGAGAATCATAATAGATTTTGAAAAAACAATTTATCAAATCCTCACCCTTATAACACATATAATAATCATGGGCCTGGGGATCATCCTGTTTTTCTCTATAGGGGAGCGCTTAAATCCATACCCCTAGGCCTTTACACTAATCTCAATATGTCGTCGGTCGAGGTGATTATAGTGGAGTTCTTTTGGATGAGATCTAATGCTTTTTCATGGATCTCTTCGGAGAAAGCGGCGGTGGAATCCTCAACCAAGATGACCCTGTAATCGTTCTCCACGGCCTGAAGGACCGACGCCTCGACGCATTCGTTCGTCAGGACCCCAGTGATGACCAAAGTATCCACACCGCTCTCTCTAAGGTGTGAATCCAGCTCCGTACCTTGAAAGATGTCAGGATCATCCTTTGTTATTACAACGTCGTTTTCCGTCGGCTCGACCTCTTTTAGTATCACACCTTCCTTTGAATCCGATCCTTCAGAGTCGATATCTTCCTTTTTTCCGTTAAAAGAAGTCGACCTGATCTTCGTGAATACGATAATCTTTTCACTTTCTCGAAACTTTTTGAGGAGCTCCTGGACATTCGGAATTATGTCATTCTGGATCCGATCATGATAATATTCGTATCCCTCTCTAACTCCCAACTCCTTCGCGTGCTTCAAAACCCCGTGTCCCTGGGCGGTTATATTGTACTGCATATCTATGATTATGAGAGCCAATTTTCCCTCGGATAGTTCTTCTCGAGTCAGCGGGGAATACAGATCTTTCAAAGGGGACTTTTTTTCCACTGCGACCTCTCCTATTGTGACCAATCATTTTCAACTCATATACATTTTTTCATCCTTTCTCTCATCTGCCAGACTATCAAAAAAACGATTTTATAACAAAATTGTATGTAAATAACACACAAATATTGTTATATTTGTCTACAATTTTGAAGAAGTCTTATCAAAACTAGATTGCATGATACAGATTAAGAATCCTGCACGAAGGTGGAGATTCGTAATAAGAATATATAAAAAATGAGGGAGGTATCACCACCTTCGTGTAGTTTCTTTTAAATAAAAAATTATTAAAATTTAGAAAGAGGGTTTAAATGGTAGTTTTACCGGGAACTCTTATCTCAGCTTCTTCAATCAGATTCAGATCATTTGTTTGATGAGATTGGAAGGAATCAGCTGACTGAAAGTTCAAATCCTCAGCCGATCCCTCAACCACTGCATTTGTACTCTGTGCGCCTACCGAGACCGTATAATCTTCGGTCTCTCCATAACTCTGATCAGACGTAGGATCGGTATGATAACCGTCGTATTCCTGCATCACTCTCATCCTCGTCTCTCCTTCCGCCGCATCCGATGGTACGGTTATCTGCTCCGTAACCGTCAGCGGATCGCTGTTCCCATTGCCTATCTCTATAACCTGATCGTTACTGAGGTCTTGATCCTGGTCCCAGTCTATAGCCACTGAAGCGTAGTCCGAGTAACCTTCCGTGCTCAACGTCACCGAGAGCTCGTAGGTCTGTCCCGGCTCTACGTTGTTAGACACGCTTCCGGTATGATCTGCGTAACCTCCGTCGTCTCCTGAATCCTTGTTTATCCCATTGAATTGCACGTTCGTAATGTACTCCCCATCGCTCGTGTCTCCACCACTTACCGTGCTGTATCCATCACCGCTACCGCCGCCTGATCCATCTGCATTTACCGAAACGGTATAATCCTCGGTCTCGCCGTAACTCTGATCAGACGTCGGATCGGTATGGTAACCGTCGTATTCCTGCATCACTCTCATCCTCGTCTCTCCTTCTGCCGCGTCCGATGGTACGGTTATCTGCTCCGTGACCGTCAGCGGATCGCTGTTCCCATTACCTATCTCTATAACCTGATCGTTACTGAGGTCTTGATCCTGGTCCCAGTCTATAGCCACTGAAGCGTAGTCCGAGTAACCTCCCGTACTCAATGTCACCGAGAGCTCGTAGGTCTGTCCCGGCTCTACATTGTTAGACACGCTTCCGGTATGGTCAGCGTAACCTCCATCGTCTCCCGAGTCCTTGTTTATCCCGTTGAACTGCACGTTCGTTATGTACTCTCCATAGCTAGTATCTCCACCGTTTACCGTACTGTATCCGTCTCCGCCGCTGCTCGATCCTACGGAGATATCCTGAGAAGCCGTGTCCGTAGCTCCCTCATCATCCGTTACGGTCAGTTGTACAGTATAAGTGCCTGAAGATGAGTAACTGTGAGAAGGATCAGAAGAACTCGAGGTCGAGCCGTCACCGAAGTCCCATGAATGTGAACTTATGCTTCCGTCGCTGTCAGATGATTGGTCCGTGAACTGCACCGTCTCTCCCGTGCTGGGATCGGTCGGGCTGTAACTGAAGTCAGCGACCGGAGCCGTGTTCCCTCCACCGCTGTTAGAACCTACTGAAACGGTATAATCTTCGGTCTCTCCATAACTCTGATCAGATGTCGGATCGGTATGGTAACCGTCGTATTCCTGCATCACTCTCATCCTCGTCTCTCCTTCCGCCGCATCCGATGGTACGGTTATCTGCTTCGTTACCGTCAGCGGATCGCTGTTCCCATTGCCTATCTCTATAACCTGATCGTTACTGAGGTCTTGATCCTGGTCCCAGTCTATAGCCACTGAAGCGTAGTCCGAGTAACCTTCCGTGCTCAACGTCACCGAGAGCTCGTAGGGCTGTCCCGGCTCTACGTTGTTAGACACGCTTCCGGTATGGTCAGCGTAACCTCCGTCGTCTCCCGAGTCCTTGTTTATCCCGTTGAACTGCACGTTCGTTATGTACTCTCCATAGCTAGTATCTCCACCGTTTACCGTACTGTATCCATCTCCGCCGCTGCTCGATCCTACCGAGATATCCTGAGAAGCCGTGTCCGTAGCTCCCTCATCATCCGTTACGGTCAGTTGTACAGTATAAGTGCCTGAAGATGAGTAACTGTGTGATGGGTCCGCGGAACTCGAGGTCGAGCCGTCACCGAAGTCCCATGAATGTGAACTTATGCTTCCGTCGCTGTCAGATGATTGGTCCGTGAACTGAACCGTCTCTCCCGTGCTGGGATCGGTCGGGCTGTAACTGAAGTCAGCGACCGGAGCCGTGTTCCCTCCACCGCTGTTAGAACCTACTGAAACGGTATAATCTTCGGTCTCTCCATAACTCTGATCAGATGTCGGATCGGTATGGTAACCGTCGTATTCCTGCATCACTCTCATCCTCGTCTCTCCTTCCGCCGCATCAGAAGGTACGGTTATCTGCTCCGTGACCGTCAGCGGATCGCTGTTCCCATTACCTATCTCTATAACCTGATCGTTACTGAGGTCTTGATCCTGGTCCCAGTCTATAGCCACTGAAGCGTAGTCCGAGTAACCTTCCGTGCTCAACGTCACCGAGAGCTCGTAGGTCTGTCCCGGCTCTACGTTGTTAGACACGCTTCCGGTATGGTCAGCGTAACCTCCATCGTCTCCCGAGTCCTTGTTTATCCCGTTGAACTGCACGTTCGTTATGTACTCTCCATAGCTAGTATCTCCACCGTTTACCGTGCTGTATCCGTCTCCGCCGCTGCTTGATCCTACCGAGAGGTCCTGAGAAGCCGTGTCCGTAGCTCCCCCGTCATCCGTTACGGTCAGTTGTACAGTATAAGTGCCCGAAGATGAGTAATTGTGAGAAGGATCAGAAGAACTCGAGGTCGAGCCGTCACCGAAGTCCCATGAATGTGAACTTATGCTTCCGTCGCTGTCAGATGATTGGTCCGTGAACTGAACCGTCTCTCCCGTGCCGGGATCGGTCGGACTGTAACTGAAGTCAGCTACAGGCGCCGTGTTTCCTCCTCCGCCGGAAGAGCTGAAACCGCCGGTCAAAGAAAGAGCATATGGCTGAGGACCTTCAGGAACATTATTACCTATGACTTCTATGGTGTATTCTCCGGATTGTGGAGAAAGTCTCAATACGTTCTCCAACGGGTTGAGGTCATCATAACTCCCACCTGTAGTGGATTGACCAGGGTTCTTACCACTGTATACGTTGCCTTTATAAACCGAACCATCTGGTGCGGTGACTTTAAGATCCAAATTGTTCACTAGAGCTTTACTCGATGAAGTCGAACCTGGATAATCGGTGTAGGCCATCGTGATCTCCAGGGCCTGAGAGGTATCTTCTACTCCGACAGTGTAAGTATCGGTCTCACCGGTACCCAATCCACTTGTCTCGTCATATACTTTTAGATCTTCGCTGTCTCCGCTGAACTCAAGCGCGTTCTCCAGTTCTATACGACCGAATCCTTGATCATCGTTGGGATAGCTGTCATCATTGGCGTAAGCCCCGCTGCCAGTTATCTCTTCGGCGCTGTTGACCAGAACCGATTTTATCAATGCTGCCGAGGGGTTCGATACATCTCCATCAGGATAATAACCCTTCACGAAATATTCTCGGGCCAATGCGGCCGCTCCCGCAGTTACGGGGCAGGCCATGCTGGTGCCCTGCATATCCGTGTAGCCGCTGTTATCAGTGCTCAGATCCCCGTCAGAGTCCGCAGAGATGATGTCATCATCTCCATAAGTACCTTCGCCTCCAGCGCCTGGAGCTACAATTTCAGGTTTCATCCTCCCATCGTCGGTCGGACCTCTCGAACTGAAGCTCGCCATATCGTTCTTAGATACTTCTCTATTTCCGTCTCCAGAGGCGCCTACTGAGATCAAATTCTTAGCGGTCGCTGGAGTGCCTATCGTACTGGCACCATCCCCAGCATTACCCGCAGCATACAATATAAGCATATCCTTATTATTCCACATGAACTCGTCTACATCCTTGGCGTCGGAGGTATAGGAACTGTCCTGTCCTCCCCAGCTGTTGGAATGTACTCTGGCGCCGTCATCATAAGCTGGCTGGAATATCTCTGAATAGTCGCTCGGGAGTTCCAGGCTATCTCCATCTCCACCCACATCGAAGAATGACAACCTTGCGTCCTTGGCTATCCCATCGTTGGAGTTCGAACCGAACGGGGAATCATTACCGGCTATACTACCCGAGGTATGGGTGCCGTGCCCGCTCTCGTCCAGGTCATGATCGTCCGCATACGCCTTGTATCTGACTATCTTTCTATGGTCGAAACCGATCGGGTTATCATCTGGATCCCTGAATGCAGAATGATCGTAATCGATACCGGTATCCGAGATACCGACGATCTCACCGTCGCCGGTCAATCCGTGGTCCCAGACCGATCGTTCACCAGTATTTCCTGTCTGGACAGTCCATTGAGCATCTGCATTCATCAGTTGCATCTCTGTATCCTTTTCTATCCAACTGATACCTTTTATATTGGCTATATCTTTTATATCTGAGCTATCCACTATTGCCGTGAGGGTCTCCTCACCGGTTTTGATAACATCTCCAAATTCTTCCACTTCTGTCCCGACCTGAAAAGTCTCCCTATAGCAGCTGATGGTCACCTTAATATTTCCCTCTGCATCTTCAAGCTCCGGGGAAATCCTGTACTCCGGCTTATATTCTCCGATCCACTGGACGAAATCTTTCTCCCTGATGTTCGTTAAACCACTAGAGCTTATTTCCATGACATAAGTGTTCTGGGGTATATAATCCACTATCTCGCCTTCTTCCTCCAAGGTTTCCTGCCACTCTGGCTTTACAGGCCCGATGGTCTTTATCATGTAATAGCCATCTTCAACACCTTCAGCCACTTGGAGCGAAGGTTCAGTGTTCACGTTTATGGTCTCTCTCCTCAGATATATCTTGTTCAGATTGTCATTCAGGACAGTGAAATCATCGCTCGAGCTCAATTGTATTCCTCCAGAGTCGGGTTCTATCAGGAGGGTAGATCCATAGTCTTCTACGATCTCAAGATTGAATTCGGTTGGAGAGAAATCCTTCGGTTTTTCTATCAATATGTGATTTTCCCCTGTCGTCTGTTTTTCCGTGCCAGTGTCAGGACCGCTAGAAAAAGTAGCAGTGGAGACACCGCCTATCACCAACAATGCAGCCATACATAAACTGATGACTATAAAAGAGACTTTTTCACGCATGTTAAGTCCTCAATGTACTCATTTATACATTGCTAATAAGGGTTGTCCATAAAATATATATAATATGATTGAAAAAAGGGACTCTCCAAGGACATCTGGAAGATGATAAATTCTAAAATGGAACGAAATTTTAACGACATTACTTCTGAGAGTGTAGCAAACCAAAAAACTAATTACCTATAATTTAGTTCAATTGAAGCGATGTGGAGGATCAAAAAGCACTTTCAAAATTATTCATCCCAACAAAAAGTAGCTAAATTCCTTCTAGAGACGGGACTCAAGGTGAAGGATGGGAAGATATACTGCAACGAGATACTCATGTCACCTGTCAGGATCTCTAGAGTGCTAGACGTGGATAGAAGGACCGTCAATGCGACTATCAAGACGATCCAGGAAAACGAGGAACTGTACAATATATATAGTAACTTGAAGACTACTGCATTTTTTGGAGAGGTAGCCCGGGAGATAGATGCCGGTCTGATAGAGATCATACCGACCTCGGCTGAAGAACCAGGGATAATAGCAGGGGTGACTCAAATTTTGGCAGACCTGGATGTGATCGTAAGGCAGTGTATCACGAGGGAGATCGAGTTCCACGAGAAGGCGAAGATTTTCATAACCACCGATACCTCGGTTCCGATGGAAGCCGTAGAAAGGATTAAAGAGATAAAAGGTGTGAAGAGCGTAACCATCTACTGAAAACGAACCTTTCTATTTCACCCTTTTTAGGTGAGATCATTTCACGCTAAGAGTCACAGCTGCCTAGAAGTCATACTTAGAGGAGTCGGAGCGCTCTCCTTTCTCCTCTTCAAACGATTCGCTTGTAGGGAAATCTTGATACTGTTTTTTCTGAGCAGGGGGCTGCTCCGGTTTTTTTCCCTCCGAGTCTCCTTTACCTCGGGTAATAACGAAAACCATACCGGCGAGGGCTACTATCACCACAAGAAGTACCAACCACCAGTAGTGGCTCAATATCCCCAATATTGGACTCTCTTCATCAAGGGAGGAAGTACCATCTACTGTCACCATCTCTGAATCGGTCGTATCATTGCTGGCAACTTCGATTTCGTATTCCCTTCCCTCTTCAAATTCCCAGGTGAAATGATCGGTACGATTTTCTCCGGCCGGGATGGCGACGTCCTTCCTCCTATCGATTTTCTTGCCATCTACATAAAAGGCTATATCCTGTGTGCCCTTCTCTTTACCCATGTTTTTAACTCTGTAGGTTACCGTCAGCTTATCTTCTTTCCCCGCTTCTTCATCCCATGAGATGATCTTCACATCGAAGTATTCGACTCCTTCCTTTTGAAAGTTGGCGGTTAAGTTCTTATGGCTGTCCATCTTCACCGTGATCTCCCCCTCACCACTGGTAATGTTTCCAGTCCACCCGGCAAAATACCAGCCCTCGTCCGGTATGGCCGTTACATCGACCTCGGTACCGTCTTCGTAGGCGTGTATACCCTCGGATGGATCCGTACTCCCTTCCCCCTGGATAGATATCGTGAGATTATAATCCGACGGAACGACTGTTAGAGTTTCATTATCGGTCAGTTCCTCGTAGGTGCCTGTAACTTTCCATTCGCCGACGTTCTCCGAAGTATAGAACCCCCGGGACTGATCCCAGCTGCCACCCGCTCCATCCTCTATCGACCACTCCGTTTCTTCGGTCACGTTCCCTACCTCAGAGCCGTTCTCGTCATACTCCGTTGCCGTGTAAGAGACCTTCTGGCCTGCATGGACGGTTTTTCCCTCCGGCTCGATCTCGATCCTTCCCTGGGTTTCGACCCCCACGGAAAAGGTATCATATCCAGTGACGCCATCTATAGTAACTTTGGCGGTATATTCGCCGGTCTCATTCATTTCTTTTCCAACATATTTTGAATCGCCTTGAGAAAATGTCAGTTCCTTCCTCTCCGTCCTGTTGTTTACCACGACTTCTACGCTGTAATCACCGTTCAGGAGGTTGTCGTGCACATCGTACCCGTCGGATATCTCTATAATTGGAGACTCTCCGACGGGAATATCCTTTACAGAGATATTGAAACTACCCGCTGGATGGATCATCCGAATATTTACCCACGGATAATCGTCTTGATTACCATCTCCCTCCACGCGGTAAGGGTCATCGCCTATACCGTCTCCTCTGTTATTTCCCTTGTAATCCGACCAGTAATTTCCACCGCCACCGCCTTCCGCAGGGTCTCCATCGTCCCAACTGTTATTTCCGTCATCATAGGCCTGATTGCCGTTTTCAAGTAATCGGTTGTGATAGATTAAATTATCGTTAGACCCTTCGATCCGAACCCCGGCTCTGGTATTGTTCGAGACGATGTTGTTTTTGATAACATTATTATCGCTAGATCCCATCAGAAGTATCCCGTGATACCCGTTTTCCGAGGCTGTGTTGTCTGCCACCGTGTTTTCCTTGCTGTACTCCTCGAGGGCGACCCCCATATCGTTCTTCCTCGCAGTATTGTTGATAACGGCGATATTTTGAGACCCTAAGAGGTAGATACCATAGTACTCGTTATTCACCGCCGTGTTATTGGTAACAAGACCGTTCTTTACGTTGCGTAGATACACCCCGGAGTTTCTAAAGAATCTCCCATCATTCCCGCTCGCCCCATGGAGGTAATTGTCCTTGATCTCAAAGTTTACGGTGGTATTCCCAATATAGATGCAGTAACCAGAGCCCTTACTGTCTATCTCGTATCCCTCTATCATGTAAGGATCTTCCGCGGTTCCGTTCCCGGGCCAGTTTTCTTGTTCAGCCTGGGCTGCGAAGTCCTCGTTAGAATCTATCCTTATCGACCCGTGAGATTGGTAGTCACTTTCTACTTCCTCAGTACTCCGTGGGGAGATAACAGTAGCCTGTTCTGGAGTGGAGAGAGAGGCCTGTGATGTTGAGACCACGCCCAAAGCTAAAAAGGAGATGACCATGAGTGTAAATATCCTACTCATCATATCCAAACGTCTTCTGGCCATATGTTAAGTGATAGTTATCCAGGAACTTATATTTTTTTGGGATTTGTTATACGCAAGAGGAACAAATGACTACCACATTTTTCTGAGATAAAAATCTAATTAAACATTTTGTGATGAAGCCGCTAACCCCCCAACTTTATTATATAACTCCCTTATATCTATAACGATAACATGGGTGAAAATAGCGAAAATATGAACACTTACGAAGCTCTGCTGGAGAAAAAAAGTGGATTCGAATCCGAGATCAAGATAAGGGACTTCTCTATCACTATAGACGAGCCGGAAAGGCTCGGTGGAACGAATAAAGGTCCGAATCCCGTTGAGGTACTTCTGGGCTCGCTCGGCGCCTGTCTCGATTTTACAGGGACCATAGTCGCAAAACAGATGGGACATGAACTGAAGGATTTCCAACTCGAAGTAGAAGGAGATCTGGATACCCGGGGAGTCAGAGGAGAAGCGGACGTACCTTCGGGTTTCCAAGAGATACGGGTGAAAGTGATAAATATAGAGGGCATACCTGATGAGGAGATACCGCACTTTTTAGAGACCATAGAGAATAGGTGCCCTGTGGATAGCACCCTAGAGAAAGGCGTAGACGTGAAACTCAGCAGGTGAGAGTTGATGCAACTGAAAGTGGATCCCAGCGTCTTCGAGCCAGAAGACAGGGGAGAGAAAATAGCTACGCTCAAGATGGAGCACGAAGAAGCCGTAGAATATGTGAGAGAGGTATGTGAAAAGAACGGCTTCGGCATCCTGGTGGAATTTTCGCCCTCAGAAGTTTTGAATAAAAAAGTGGACGCTGATCGAGACCCCTACTACGTGCTCGGCGCCTGTAACGCGGAGGTGGCGGATCGAGCTCTAGACCAAACGATGAGGATGGGCGGCCTCTTCCCCTGCAATATGGTCATCTGGGAAGAGGAACCGGGAGTTCAGACCGTTTATCACATCTCGATTATGAAGGTAGCCAGATTGCTGGGCGTCGCGCCCGATAACAAAGAATGGCAGGAGATAGTCGAAGAGACCGGAGAGAACGTTGAAGCGGTATTCGATGAGTTGAATTCGAAGTAAAAAAAGTAGGAAGATGCTATTTTCTATCTATTTTTATTTGACACGCCCCAGCTTTTGAGCGTATTGCCCCAAAGCATTGATGTGTTCTTTCTCTTCTTTGATGATATCAGAAAGTATTTCAAAAAATTCTTCAGGATCATCTCCATTCCACACCTCTTCAACGAATTCATGAGAAGTCATCGAGTGTATTTTTTGGTAGAGATCTAGAGCTAATTGGTCGTTCTCGTATACTTCATACAAGATCTCAACGTCTTCAGTATGCTTTTTGAACTTTATCTCATTACGAGCTTGGGAATTTTGCTTGATAGCATCCATGTCCAAACCTTCGACATTCGAGATCAGTTTTTTTAAGGATTCCTTATGTCCCTCAGATTCATGAGATAACCTGAAAAGGAGCTCCTTGTATTTATCTTCTACCGATGTGTAAGCCTCCCACTGCGTCACTCCTTCAAATTCCTCCTCTAACCAGTAGGCCCTCGCTAAAAGTGATTCTATTTCGTCGATACTTTTGATAACTACCTCTTTTGCAGATGACATATCTATATTAAGGTTATACGAATATTTATAGATGTTGGAAATCGGGGACTCGAAGTTATCCTATCATCTCTCCATTCTGAAGGATGTTGGACTCATAGATGGTGAAAGAAGGTCTAATTTCGTGATCTATCATATAACTGAGAAGGGAAAGAGATTTTCAGGGTGACTTCAGAAACTTTACTCTCGATCCCCGATCATACCTCGCTTACGGCCTGGCAGGACGAGTTTCCCCTCACTTCAGCAGTTCCTTTATCTTTTCCGGATCCAGTACTTCGCCTTTAGCTTTTGTTTCACTGTCGATCGCCAAGGCAGGGGTCACCATTACGCCTCTTTCACTTATCTCGGTTATGTCCTCGATCATCTCTAAGCACCGTGGTCACTTTTTCTGATGCCATGTTTATTCCATCTCGCGTGGAATTTAAAAATTTTTCGAAACGATATCTCTCAAAAGACTTGGACCGGCATTCTCTTCAATAGAATAGGGAAAATTCTTAAACCTGTTGGGTAATAGTGAGAAGAAGGAAGGTGACAGAAATGACAAACATAAAAGATATCAAAGCAGGAGATGTGATGAGCGGAAAGTTGAAGCACACGAGCCCGGACGAGACCGTTTCGGACGTTATCGGTCTCATGAGAGAATACGATCTGGAAGAGGTCCCGGTCGTGAAAGATGGGGAAGTGGTAGGGTTCATCAGCGATAATACATTCATAGATCGAAGGAACCTCTCCTTTTCCACAAAGATAAAACACGTGATGAATCCACCTCCAGAGGTGAAGAAGGATTATTCACTCGTCAAGATCTGCGAACTCCTTCTCTCCTCCGGTTACCGTGGAGTCCCGGTTACTTCTGAAAGTGGAAAATACGAAGGATTCATCAGCCGGAAGGACATAAGCAGAACGATCCCCTCGATAAACGAGCTAAAAAAGACCTCGGTAAAGGACTACATGACCCCGGATCCCGAAACCATCGAGGAAGACGAACATATCGGTAAAGCAAAATCGATGATGGATAGGTACGACGTCAGGGTCCTTCCCGTTGTGGATCAACACGAAAAACTCATAGGCATGATCGGTATCCAGGATATTTTAAATAAAGTTGCCAGACCTATACCCAGAGAAGAGAAAAATAGCAAAGGCGGTGAGATAGATTCGCCTCAAAGGGACATAGAGGTCAAAAGCGTGATGTCCGAATCCGCGATAACGATCTCTCTGAATTCTAGTATACACGACGCAGCTAAAAAGATGAACGAGAGAGGCATCTCTACACTGGTGGTGACACGAGAGGGTGAAATCAAAGGCGTTATCACTCAGTTCGACCTGATAGAGATGATCACGAGTTTCCGGGAAGCTGACCAGGTCTATGTACAGATATCCGGGTTGAAGGGGCGATCCGATGTTTACGACCAGATGTATGATATGATCCAAAAGTGTTTAGGAAAGATGAACAAGGTCTTAGATCCTCTGGTGTTGAACGTTCACGTCGTGTCTCACCAGGAAGACGGAACTCAAGCCAAGTACAGCGTAAGATTGCGGTTGTCGACCGATTTCGGGATGTACTACGCTAAGAAGGTGGACTGGAACATGATGGAGGCCCTGGATGAAGGGCTCGACAGCCTAAAAAAGAGGGTCTTCGAGGATAAAGACAAAAAGGTCGAGGAGAGGAGGCATCCGATGTACGAAGGCATCATCTATGAAGAGAGATGATCTACTCTCTTCTTTTTAGGATCTGAAAAGTGATACGGCTGAACTTTCAAACTTCGAGCCATGTTTACAGAGAGTACGAAAACAAGGAGTCTTCCGCAGAATTATCTTAGGTCGATATTTCAATAGGACTTCCAGCTATCCGTTCGGTAGAGTTACTTTCCGACGCTAAAACTTTGCTTAGTTGCTTATACAGCGCGCTGTTCCTCTGGATTAATCAAAACCGGTCTGTTATCCATAGAAGGTTTTTGATAAAAAATAAATAGCTTTATTCATTGTAAGCGCAATCTTATGGTGTATTTAAGATGGTGAGCATAAAAGAAAAGTCTGCAGCATTATTTGCCATAGCGATACTGTTCTTCTCGGTGCTCTCCGTAGCGGGTGGAGCACTGGCGAACTCACGACCGAGTAAGGAAGAAGAAACCGAGATCGTACTCCTCGATACCGAAACAGAAGACATCTCCCAGATAAACAGTATGGGCCCGGATGTCTTGGAGCGATATGGAAACCGCGCTCTGGTAGAGGGAACTGAGGAGGAGATAGATGATCTCGCCGAGAGGGGTATGATCTACAACACTCTCCCCGACAGAACGAAGGTTTCAGTAAAAGGACATACCTTCGATATCGAGAAAGGAAATGGTAAAATCGATCCCAGCCTTCAGATAGATGATTACGAGCCCGAGACCGAGGGACTTTACATCGTTCACTTTTTAGGTCCCGTAAATCCAGAATGGAGAGCCGGCCTGGAAGATAAGGGCGTCAACATAGTAAATTCCGTGCCGAATTACGCCTATGAAGTCAGCATGACGCCGGAAGAGGCTGAAGAAGTTGAATCGTTAGATTACGTGGACTGGGTCGGTATATATCAGCCGGCCTACAAGCTCCATTCCGACGTCAGGCCCGGCGTGGTCGACGTCACCCTCAGGCCGAACGCTGAGAGGAAGAGAGTCAAGAAGTTAAAGTCGGACTTGAAAATTCTAGGTTCGGAGGATCTAGAAGAAGGTCACAGACTGATCTTAAAAGCCGATTCCGAGAAAGAACTCTATGACCTAGCGAAGATGAACGACGTGTATTATATATCACCCCATCTGGAACCTCAACTACACGGGGAGATGGACTCACAGATAATCGGCGGCGGATGCTGGTTCATGGATGATGAGTATGCTCACTCCGGCGGCGACCAGCGTGAAGGAAATCCCGACATCCCTTACAGGAACCACGGGGATCACGGCGCATACATAAATCAGATCGGTTATACAGGCGAAGGTGTGACGGTCTCACCCGCCGATACCGGTCTGGGTGACGGAACCGTCGGCAATGCAGGTCATTCCGATCTAGATGGACGGGTCATAGGAGGATATTCCTTCGGAAGCGATCCCACCAACTGGGAAGACGGACACGGTCACGGCACCCACACCGCCGGTTCGATAGCAGCCGACGCCTATGGTGGGACGGGTCAAACGTTCAGTTTTGCCGACTATTACATGGCCCAGGGCCTAGCATACGATTCTGAAGTCTTCGCTACAAGGATATTCGATTCCGGCGGCAGCTTTTTACCCAGCGAATATTATCCGATCGTAGAGGAGCCGGCACAGCGTTCAGACACCTACGTACATTCTAATTCTTGGGGTTCAAGTACTGACGGATCCTACAGTGATTCCGACGCGGTCTTCGACCAGGCCGTCAGGGAAGCGGATAGGGATACTCCGGAGAACAGGCCGATGGTCATCACGGTCTCAGCGGGCAACGACGGCTCGAGAGGAGATCAAACGATAGGTAGTCCGGGTACCGCAAAGAACGTCATAACGGTTGGAGCTACACAGACTTATAACCCTGATGACGGCTTCGAAAATGCGGAGACGGTCGCGGACTTCAGTTCTAGAGGGTGGACGGAAGACAATAGGATCAAACCCGACGTCACGGCTCCCGGCGAGGGCATCTACTCACTAACGCCTGATGGAGGCTACACTGAGATGTCGGGAACGTCGATGTCCAATCCTGCTGTGGCGGGCGCAGCTGCAAGCGTCGTCGAATGGTATGAAGCAAACGAGGGAGAAACTCCGAGCCCGGCGATGGTCAAATCTATATTGATAAATTCGGCTAGAGATCTAGATCCTGATGTTGGGAATTCAAGAGGCCATATCCCGAATCGAGACGAAGGGTGGGGTATAGTGGACCTATCTAGACTGGAATATCCTAAATCAGATCCAGTGGGTCTCACGATGGAGGATCAGCCGAATCTACTGACGACCGGTGAACAGGACGAATACCAGCTCACGGTCGACGACCCTGACAAACCTTTGAATATAACCCTTGCCTGGACGGATAAGAACGCTCAGTCAGGAGACAGCTCCGGAGGAACACCAGTACTCAAGAACGATCTCAACCTAAAAGTGATCTCGCCCGGCGGCGATGTCTATCGTGGTAACGCTTTCAATGAAACCGGAGGAACCGTCAGCGACACCGGTTTCTCTTATCCAAATACTGACGCGATGGGAGAATTCGACAATAACAGCGACGGATGGGACGACGTGAACAACGTGGAGAACGTGTATGTCCATCCGGACGATCTAGAGAGCGGGACCTATACCGTGAAGGTTATAGGGCACGATATCCCGGCCGATGCCAACAACGACAGTACCCCCAACCAGGACTACGCTCTGACAGCATACAATACGCAGGAGGATATGATAAAAAATGCGACGTTTACCTTAGATAGAAACGAATATTCCGGGAACGACACGGTAAACATCACTCTGGGAGATATCGATCTTGCAGGCGAAGGCACCTATGATGTTAACATAACCAGCGAGGATGCTGCCGGGACGGAGATCGACAGCGTGATGGTGACATTGACGGAAAGCCCGGAAATAGACGGATTGTTCAAGGGCAACGTCAGCACTACCACGAATGCGAGTGAACAAGGGCTGTATGTAGAACATGACGGTAACATAACCGCATGGTACCTAGACGAGGATCCGGGTTACGAAGGATCCGGCTATAACACGACGGGAAGCGAAAACGATCTGATGAGTACTGAACCTGCGGCGACCGATGACGTGGGGGTTACCGAGATCACTTCTCCAGAAGAGAGAGTGAATACGAGTACTCATCCCGTTAAAAGCGTGGTACATAACTACGGGGACAATAACCTGACAGGTGTCCCTGTGAACACGACGATAAAGAAAATGTCTAGTTTGTTATCCGAAGATTTCTCCGGCGGCGTCCCACCGACAGGTTGGACTACAGAATCCGGCGATTGGTCGCAGTCCGACAGTAGCGAAGCAGGTGGAACATCTCCAGAAGCGGATCTAGACTATTCTGACATCACGGATGACTATTCATATCTCCAGACACCGGCGATCGACACGACGAGCTCCTCGAGCCTGTCGCTCAACTTCAACTCATATATATATGATTATAGCGGCGGATATAATTGTAACGTTTCTATTAGACAAAATTCGAGTGACAGTTGGTCGGATATCACCCCATGGTCGAACCCGATATCTGGAGATGTAGGTCCAAGTTCTTATGATAAGGATATATCGAGTTATATAGGGACCGGCACCCAGGTAAGGTTTGAATTTGACGGGGATAGTTATGGCCTCTGGGATTGGTATATGGACGACGTACAGTTTAATTCTGTGTCGACAGAATATATGGACGAAGTTACAGTAGACGTGAACGCGGGAGCAAACACGACCGCAGATTTCGCAAGCTGGACACCGAGTGAAGAGGCCATATACGAGATGAACTCTACGACATTATTATCAGGAGATACTGATCAATCTAACGATCATACGATAAAAGAGATAGAGGTCATAGACGATCACGATGCAGCTACGGACCATATAATCTCACCGACCGGCACCGTTGGAGTTGTCACACAGGCCGTCGAAGCTAATGTTAGTAATCTAGGGACTTTCGACGAAAACGTGCCTGTGAACGCAACGATAAAGAAGATATCGGCGAATAACTACGCCGTTGATGAAAACTTCACCTCTGGATTACCTACGGATTGGAATGTTACGAGCGTAGATGGTAACAATAATACTTGGAACGAGACGTACGGAGACTACATGCAGGTCGACAGTACTGAAGACGATGAAGAAGACAATATGACCACCGCTTCATACGACCTTTCAAGCTCCGATTACAAGGTCGAACTCACTTTCGACTCGGATTATGAGGGTTATAACACTAGGGAAGTATACATCTCCAACGATGGAGGTAGTACCTGGGATCTCGTAGATACTGCCGGCAGCGGAACGGAAACGATGGATCTGACCCAGTGGGCAGCGGGTAAAAATAACGTAAAAGTAAGGTTTAGATTCTATAACAGCTATCATTCAGAACCAGAATGGTGGCGGGTAGATAACGTCAATATAACTGGCTACACAACGAGTCCAGTCTATACCGATGAGATCAACGAACCTATCGATGCTGGGCAGGACAAAAATGTCACATTTGCAGATTTCACCCCTCCTTCTCCCGGAGGCTACTTGATTAACGTTACGACGGAATTGTCATCTGATATGGACGATACCAATAATTATTCTGTAGAAGAATTTGACGCCTATAATATAAGTGATACCGGGGTCGAAGAGATCATATCACCCTCGAATGTCGTCTTCAACCGCACCCAGAACGTGACAGCCGATGTCGGTAACTACGGGACTGTCGACGAAACCGACGTTCCGGTCAACACCACGATAGGCAAAAAAGTTGGATTACTAAAAGAGGACTTCAACGACGAAATACCTTCCGAATGGACTATAGACAATGAATCTTCAGAGACCTGGAAATGGGATGACGGATATAATTTTGATACTCCTTATGCTTTTGTCGAAGAAGCTTCCTCTGACGTGTGGCAGGACGAGTATCTGATCACTCCAAAGATCAATGCTACGAACGCCACGAACACCCGGTTAAAGTTCGATAGTGATTTCTATAACAGCAGTATCTCTGGAGATTCCTACGGCGATGTGCTTGTAAGCAACGATGGTGGAGCCACCTGGAACAGGATCGTTAGATTTGGAGATGAGGATGGAAAGTACGATTTCGATATCTCTACGTATGCTGACGGCAGTTCGGACCTGAAGATCGGCTTTAGATTCAACAGTACCAACGGGACCTCGTCATACGACGACTGGTCTATCGACAACGTCGAAGTTTATTACACGACCCAGGAATATACGGACGAAGTCACGGTCGATGTGAATACAGGGGAAAACACGACGGCAACATTCGCTAACTGGACTCCCTCCTCTGACGGGATGTACATCATCAACAGCACCACGAGATTATCAAACGATTCGAATCAATCTAACGATTCGGTACGAAGGACGGTTAAGGTCAGACCCGTGATTTATGATTTAGAAGCTACTTCCATAGATACTCCGGTCGAACCCGTCTACCAATATCAGCAGGAAGTCTCTGGAACCGTATCCAACGTGGGAAATCAGAACATCACGGACACGCCGGTTAACATGACGATCGAACCGATCACTGAAGTCACGGAGGTAGATGAGAACTTCTCCGCGGGTATGCCGGCCAACTGGACCACGGAGGACAGGAACGGAAACAATAACACGTGGACTGATACAAATGGAGACTTCATGCAGATCGCACCGGCGGATGCCTACGAGGATGACGTCTTATGGACCGGTCCGATAAATTGTACCGTGGGGACACACCGTGTCCTGCTGGAGTTCGAATCCAGATACAACGGAACCAACGACAGGGACATGTTGATATCAACGGACAACGGTACCACTTATCAGCGGATCGGAAGCAGTGTAGGGGAAGGCAATATCTCATACGATCTTTCTCAGTGGGCCTCCGGTGAAGACAACATCATGGTCGGATGGCAGTTCTACTCGATGGAAGTCGAACAGGACGAGTTCTGGACGATCGACAACGTGACCGTCACGAATGAATATACCACCCCTGAATACGACTCCCAGGCGATCATAGATTCGTTGAATATAACTCAAAATACACAGCTTCAGTTCGCTAATTGGACACCGGCCGTCGTCCCGAGCGACTACGTCCTCAAGTTGAAAACAATGCATCCGAAAGACGACAACATAGAGGACAATATCACCACTAGAAGGATCTCCGTGGATCATAACTATCCACCGAACAAACCAACGGACCCGATCCCGACCGACGGCGAAACGAATGTGACCCATTCACCGGATCTCAGCGTGAACGTCTCCGATCCCAATGGAGATGATCTTGACGTCACCTTCCATCTACTGAATGAAACGGGCAGCGAGATCAGGAATAAAACAGTAACGGCTGTTGAATCCGGAACGAGGGCCGGAGTTACCTTCGAGTACATAGGTTCCAACAGTACTTTCCATTGGTATGCAGAGGTCTCTGACGGGTACAAGACCAATACCTCGGCTACCTTCACTTTCGAGACTTATCTTCCTTACTCCACTTGGAAGACGGCCTCTGCCGTGATAAATGCGAAGCCTCCCCAGCAGGTGGATAATCTCACCGTGGATTGGTACGGCGATACCAAGGTCAGGGAGGAAACTGTATGGTACGATGACGTAGAAGGCGGCGATCTTGGATATTTAACGGAAGAAAGCCACGCAGAAGCCAGCGACTGGGGTATCCGGCAGCACGGTTCCGTCAGTGGGAACAATTCCTGGGACTGGGGCGACGGTCAGTTCAACAAGAACAGTTCTCACGGTATGATGAGTTCACTGATCACACCTCAAATGGCGATACCTGAAGATGGCGATAACGTAAAACTGACCTTCCAACACTGGAGGGACTTCGGGGATTCATCTCTCTACGACGGTGGTAATCTCAAGATATCTACTACTGGGGCTAATGGCAATTACCAGCTCATCGAACCTGAAAGCGGTTACGACGGTACGATAAGTGACAGTTATGGTAACCCACTCGGAGGAGAATCCGGCTGGGGCGGCGCAGTCGGCTGGGAGACCGTCACTTTCGACCTGACGGCTTATCAGGGACAAACCGTTCACCTCAATTGGACCGCGGGAGTAGAAGCCTTTGACGGGGCCTATGGAGCCGGCTGGCGCGTCGACGATATACGTTTAAAATCGATACACGATCTTTATCTAGACCCTGTTAAGGGTAACGAGATCACCTGGAACGCCTCGGCCGACGACGGTGCAGGAGCCGATGACGTGGATCATTACGTGATCTATAGATCTAACTATTCTACCGGACCTTGGGATCAAAGTACAATTATAGACACGGTCAAGGCCGACGACTCAGCAAGTTACATGTACCAGGATCCAAACAGAGGTGACGACGGGATACAGTGGCACTATGTGGTGAGAGCCGTCGATAGAGTGGACAATATGGATATGAACGAAAATTCTAAAGAGGAACCCCCGATGCCAGATGCCGTTAATCCTGTTCCAGCCGATGAAGCCCAAGTGGACGGGGCCAACCAGACTTTATCGGTAGACATAACTACACCCATCGGACAGCCGGTGAACGTGAGTTTCTACCAGAACCAGACAGACAAGCTGATAGGTTACGACAGTGGTGTGATGAACGGAACTGCTTCCGTGTCTTGGAACCTATCAGAAGAAGCGATGGCTACCAATCACTCTTGGTACGTGGTCGCGGAGTACCAGGACTATAAAATTAGAAACGTCGAACCCTACGGAAATAGTTGGGAATTCTATCTGAACGATACGGCGCTGCCGGTCGCTGACGCCGGAGGGAACTTCACCGCTTACCAGGGCGACGAAATCACTTTAGACGCGTCAAATTCCCACGATAATGTAGGCATAGCAAACTATACCTGGAATATAGAAGATCCGACTGGATCTTCGATCACCCTATATCATGAAACGACCCACCATACCCTCGATTACGCTCTGAATTATACCGTGAGCTTGAATGTCACGGACTTCCACGGTAATCACGATACCGATACCATAAACGTTTATTCGATAGATACTGAAAGTCCGGTCGCTCAAGGGGGAAGCCACAAATTGGTAAAAACAAACGAAACCTTCACCTTGAACGGTTCGGCATCTATCGACAATATAGGTATCGTTGATTACCAATGGGTAGTCGAAGGCATCAGCGGAGATGCCGCAAACCAGAACTATTCCGTGACACTCCAAGGAGATGTAATATCCCATTCACTCCCATATTCGGGTTCCTATGACGCAACGTTGATAGTTACGGATGCAGAAAATAACTCCGATACCGCTCAGGTCGGTATATTCGTAGAAAAAAGAGCATCGGACCTGAACGTTCTGAACCTCACCGCTCCAAATCGAGTGGTCGAAGGCGACAAGATAATGATAAACGGTACCGTGGAGAATACAGGGACCGCCGAAGGACAGATAGATTTGGTGGTTGAAAACGAAACCGGCGGTGTCGTCCAATCCTGGACTTATACTGTAGGCGCCGGGAAGACCTTGAATATAACCGAGAACGTCACACTCGAGAAACCTGGGGATTATACGGTCACTCTAGGAGATAGAAGCGAGACCGTGACCGTAGAAGAGGCCGTACCGGAATTTGATGTCAGCAATATGAGTGTAGATCCGACCGAGATCGTCGAAGGCGAGCAGGTGACGATCAACGGAACGGTTGAGAATACAGGGACCGCCGAAGGACAGATCCAACTGGTGGTTGAAAACGAAACTGGAATCGTCGTCGAGTCATGGAATTATACTGTAGGGGCCGGTAATACCACGCATATAAGCGAGAACGTCACGCTCCAGGAGCCAGGGGTTTATACGGTCACAATAGGAGATAAAAGCGAGACCGTGACCGTGGAAGAGGCCGTACCGGAATTTGATATTGCCGATCTGAGTGTAGATCCCTCTGAGATCGTCGAAGGCGAGCAGGTGACGATCAACGGAACGGTCGAAAACGTAGGGACCGCCGAAGGACAGATCGATCTAGTGGTTGAAAACGAAACTGGAATCGTCGTCGAGTCCTGGACTTATACTGTCGTGGTAGATGAAGTCATAGACATAACCGAGAACATCACGCTCCAAGAACCTGGAGATTATGAAGTAATCCTTGGATCTGAGAGCCGGCATATGACTGTCGTGGAAGAAGTGATAGCGGATGCAGGCGAAGATAGAAGCGTGGATGAAGACACTAGAGTGGTCCTAGACGCCGGAGGATCCTCCGGAGATATAGCCGAGTACATCTGGACTATAGACGGAGAAGAATATAGAGGAGAATTGATCCCGTACACGTTCGACGAACCGGGAGAGTACGAAGTGACGCTGACCGTAAAGGACGGCGAAGATAATACGGACTCCGATGCTGTAATGATAACGGTCAAAGATGCGACCGATCCGGTCGCCGACGCTGGAGAAGATAAAAACGTAGAGGAAGATACCGAAGTCATTTTCGATGGCAACGCTTCCTCGGATAATGTGGAGATAGTCGAGTATACTTGGAATATAACCGGAGAAGAGTTCGGAGGCGAAAGGATCAACTACACGTTCGATGATCCCGGTGAGTATGAGGTCACGCTGACCGTTAGAGACGCTGAAGGTAACACTGACACAGACACTGTAATAGTCACGGTCAAGGATATCACCGATCCAGTCGCCGACGCGGGTGAAGATAAAAACGTGGACGAGGATACCGATGTCACTTTCGACGGCACCGGCTCTTCGGATAACGTCGAGATAGTCGATTACATCTGGAACATAGAAGGAGAAGAATTCGATGTCAGGATGTTCGACTACACGTTCGATGATCCCGGTGAGTACGAGGTCACGTTGATGGTCAGGGACGCTGCCGGGAACACGGATACCGATACGTTGAACGTCACGGTCAAAGACGCAACTGCCCCGGTCGCCGATGTCGGTGAAGATAAAAACGTAGAGGAAGGTGATGAGGTCACCTTCGACGGCAGCGGTTCTTCGGATAATGTGGAGATAGTCGAGTACAACTGGACTATAGACGGAGATAAATTTGAAGGAAAGATGGTCAACTACACGTTCCATGAATCCGGAGAGTACGATGTCACGTTGATGGTCAAAGACGCTGCCGGGAACAGCGGCTCTAATACCATAACTGTAGATGTAGCTGAAAAGACCGTAGAGGAATTAACGGCAGTCGTGGCGGGCGGAAACAGAAGTCTTGATAAGGGCGAGAGAGAGATCCTCAACGCCGGGAACTCTACTGGAAATATAAGTGAATATGTCTGGACCATAGACGGAGAGGAATATGTTGGAAAGAAGATTCCTTACACCTTCGATGAGTCCGGAGAGCACATCGTGACGCTGACGGTCAGAGACGGTTCAGGCAACGAAGACACTCAAACTATAAGCGTAGATGTGAGTGAAGCACAGGTGAGTGAAGAAGGCATGCTGGACGGGTTCGGTTTGAGTCTATATCTCATCCCGATCATAATCCTGCTACTGATCGTCATCGGGCTTCTGTATACGAGAGAGAAAGACACAGCGAGACGGCCGCCCGAACCCCCAGAAGAGAGCAGGGACGAGTCAAGCTTCGAAGAAGAAGAGTCTACTGAAGAAGAACTGTTCGGTGAAGAAGAGAGCGGGGACGAGTCAAGCTTCGAAGAAGAAGAGTCTACTGAAGAAGAACTGTTCGGTGAAGAAGAGAGCGGGGACGAGTCAAGCTTCGAAGAAGAAGAGTCTACTGAGGAAGAACTGTTCGGTGAAGAAGAGAGCCAGGACGAACCAATCTTCGAGGAAGAGGGATCCAATGAAGAAGCCCTGTTCGGTGAAGAAGAGTCTACTGATGAATCTACCTTCGAAGAAGAACCTAGTGAAGAAGACTAGAGCAAGGAACCGCGAGTCAAATCTAAAAAAACCTTTTCTATCATTTTTTTACTCTTTTATATGAGGGTGAAGCAACTATTTACACCTAAACGTTCAGTTGTGAAGATATTAGAAGTTCGTATAGGATGATCCAAGGATGGATCGTTTGACTGATTCAATAAAATATAAAAGGGTTCACCACTCCTATGTTTCTGGGAAAACATGGGTGAGAAATGGGAGACGGTGAAAGTTCGAAGTAAACACGATGATAGGATCCGCAAGTTGTTTTACATACTTATGCTGGTCTTCGCCGTCTGGATCATCTACACTATCACATTCAATTTTGCCGGGGACCTGTTCGAGCTCATCAACCCGATCTTGAACGGTCTAGTGACAATTTTTTTAGTTGTCGGCATTTTTTCCCTAATATTCCACGGAAAATACGGCAGGATCAAAACCAGAGATATCCTGAAGTTCCTGACGGGAGTATCTTTCGTTCTGACTTTCTTGACCATCATCATAGGGTACTCTTTGTACCAACCTGTTCTAGTACCATTTTTCGGGGGATATCTATCCGGTTTAGGCGCCTTTATCATGCCTCTGGTCGTATCTTTGATTTTTTTCCTTTCCTACCTAGCCGGGTTGCTTATTCTCCTGCTTCAGGGTTTCGGACTGGTCAGCCTTATAGTGCTCTTTCAGAGGAAGTACTTCGGGAAGATCTTCGAAGATGTTAAGGAGGCGGAGGAGAGTGAAAGTCTCCTGAATACGACTTATAAAAAGTTTCTCAGATGGTTCTTCGATATTCCAGAGGTGCTGGATACTGGTGAGATGAAGATCGACGAAGAGACGTCTCAAGACAGTTTTTCGTGGGAAAATTTCAGGTCGGCCTTCTTTCTAGAGGCCATAGTGGCTTCGATCATGGCGATCTACATAAGCTTGAATCCTCTCCTTCTAGCGGAGAGGTCTTTGAGCGAACTCTTCGCTTTGGCCTCCGCCGTTTCGTATTTCATACCCGTGGTCGTGATACCGCTTTTCATATTCAAGAGGCTCAAAGTAAAGATACCGGGTCCCGCCGCCGATTTCTTCCTCTTCGAGGGCGCCCGATCTAGATTACTGGGGCTCGTCCTGACGCTCGGGACCATCTTCCTTTTCTTGAGGTTAGCTCTGAAAGCCGTAGATCCCGAGATATTGGTGTATTCATTCATCTTCTACCTGGTCGGTTTCCTAGTGAACACTTTCTTCATCACGTTCGTGTATTTCAATTATTTCGAAGGTCCATTGGCCGAGGACCTGCTTGACGAGTTCGATGAGAAAGGATGAAGGTAGAAAAGCTCATCCCGGATAGCTTTGCTAATAGTTGTCCAGTATCTCTTCTTTTTTACTCTCAAATTCCTCTTCAGTGATCAGATCTTTATCTTTCATCTCCTGGAGTTCTTCTAACTTTTCCGCAGGTGTTCGCTGATCGGATGGCGGGGAAGGGGATCGTGGCTGTTCTCTCGGTTCTCCTGCCGGTGGTTCCGGAGGAGGGGATTCACTGCCATCACCATGCGCATCCTGGTTCGGGCCTGAAGTGACGCTCGTATCCGCAGCTGTAGATGGACTCGGAGGGGTAAAGTCGTCCTCTCTATTTACACTTGCTCTTAGTTTTTGTTTTGCTTCCTCGAACTCCTTCTTCGTGATCTCCCCCATCATATATTTGTCTTCAAATCTCTTTATCCTTTCTTCAACCTCCTTGTCCTCTTCATGCCTATCGATCATATCTCTCAACATTCTCTGTACCTGTTTAGGTTCACTGACACCTTTGAAATTGATCTCAGTTCCCGCTGTTCCTGCAGTTCTTACTCCTACGTCTCCATAATCAAGCAATCTTCCGCCCAAACCCTGATTAAACACCTCTTTCGATGTGATTCTGAGATATACTTCGAACATTTGTAATTTATCATCTATCTCTTGATAGATCCCGAGTTCACCAGTGCGCTCTACATAACGGCCTAGTGAGGTTTTTTCCCTCTAATTATTTTCTCCGCCGACTTCTTTAAGGGCATAAGCTAGATCGTCCTCCACGTCATGAAGGAGTTCTAGAGTCCTCTCGTCTATCTCTACCTCCGGCTCGTAACAGGCCCTTATCATCCCCAAGATCGAGCCTTCTACCTTTATAGGGATGACGGCGGTTTGATGTGGGAGCATCTCTTCTGAAAACGGACACCCTTTACAGGACTCTTCGATCTCGTCGACGATAGCTTTCTTTTGGGTCTCCAGCGCCTTTTTAACACAGCCGGGCGCGTCGCCTTCACCGTTTCTAGTCAATTTCCAGGACCTGCTTTCATGGTCTCCGCTGTTAGAGATCGGCCGCATTATATCATCTTCTTCAAAAAGGGCAAGAGTGATATTCGTAAATCCCTGGGTGCTTAATAAAATAGACGGCACCTCTTCGACTATCCTGTCGAAGTCATCCTCCTTCAACAGCAGTTCGTTCACATCTTTGATAGAAGTTATCAACGACTTCAAGAATTCTATCCTCTCGTTTTTCTCCTTGATCTTTTTTTCCTGCTTGACCCTCTCCGTGGTCTCCATGAGAGACAAGACCAGTCCTTGAACTTCTCCTTGGTCGTCCTTGACCAGCGCTAGATTCCAATTCCAGTAAGTGGTGCCTCTTTCTGGATCGTCCGGATATTCGAAAGGTTTGTCGTGATAAGTTACGGGTTCTCCTGTATCCCTGACTTTTTCGAATATTTTTTTATTCTCTTCATCGGGAAAGAGTTCAAAATGGTTTTCACCTAGAAGTTCCTCTCGAGTATATCCAGCCGCTTCTGCATACGCGCTGTTCACGTAAACAAAGTTGAAGCCCTTATCTAGGTATACGAGCTGAGAATCCGTGTTTTCCATTATAGCCTGAAGTACGTTATACTGCTCTTCCTTTTCCTTCTCTATCTCCTTCCGTTCTGAGATATCTACGGCCAAAATGGAGTAGCCTATGAATTCATCGTCTTCGTCAAAGATGGATTCCACTATGAGGTTGATATGTGTGGTCTCTCCCGACTTTTTCTTTATCTTCCTTTCCTCTTTCAGTTTACCTTCGTCATCGACCTTTTGAAATATTTTTTTGGTAGATTCCTCATCTTCGAATACCTCTAGAGGTTTTCCTAGGGTCTCTTTCTCCGAGTAACCAAATATCTTCTCCGCTCCTTTGTTCAAGAATGTAGTTTTACCCTCTTCATCCGCGATTATCAGGCCTACATCAGACTGTTTCAGCAGATTTTTTAGAAGGGCAGGTGATGCAGTAAATTTCTCGAACTTCTCCACGATGTCCTCATAGACCTCGATATTCCTTTCGACCTTTTCCTCTAAAAAGTAAACCTTCCCGTAATCTCCTTCCTTGGACGAAGTCAATATACCGTTTTCTATCATCACATCGACATGATGTTTCACAGTTTTATAGTTAAGATCGAGCTGCTCGGCTATCTGATTTATGTTATAGGGCCTTTCCCTCAACATCTCGATTATCTTGAAACGGTTTTCGCCTCCTTCCTGGCCTAGGAGTAGATAAGAAAGGGTGCGTTTTACTTTTCTACTCTCCATCTTCTCATTTCTAAAGTGAAGGGATTTAAATATAATTTATGTGAGAATTGTGTCTCATCTTTGACGAATCTTTGCAGTAATTATCAAACAATTCGGAAATCCATTATATATGGTTGTACACCTAATATATTACGAGTAAAGGATAAGGATATGAGACGACAAGATCAAGAACCCCGGGATTACCTCTTTTTGGGAGGGGGAGGTAAGCCTGGGGCTTTACTTCTCAAACCGAATCCCTGTTTTGTGTAGTTTCCGGCGGCTGATCTCCAGTTGATCGTTGTCCATCGTAAGTAGTGTCCCGATAGTTCTGCGGCGGTTCTCTTTTATGAAGCAGCAGGAATATCGTCATAATGACCACACTCAAAATGATAAGAAGCAATATCAACCACCAGTAGGATGATATGAATCCTTCATCGGCAGGATCGTCATCATTAGAGGAACCATTATTATCTCCACCGCTGTCGGAGACCGTTCCCTCGACCGTTGAAGTCAACTCACCCTCGCCAGCGGCATTGACAGCGCTGATTCTGTAGTAGTAAGTCGTTCCGGCCTCTACATCGGTGTCGTTGAAGGAATCTTCCGATCCATCTACGACTTCATATTGGCTTATCTGGGTCTGATCCACTCCTCTGTAGATCCTGTATTCCTCTATCAGAGAACTGCCCTTATCGGCCGGGGGATCCCATGTTACCTTGACATAGCCTTTTCCTCCCTCGGCTTCAGGATTCTGAGGCTCACCTGGAGGATTCTCGACCGATTTACCCGCGCCGATAGAATACAGGTTGGAGTCGGACGAACCGATATAGATCCTATTGTTAGAACCTATTGCGGGTGAAGAGCCGATGGAATCCTGGGCCTGGGTGGACCACTTCTCTGTTCCGTTCGGATATAGCGAATAAATCGTACCCGTCGCTGAAGCGAAGTGGATGGTACCTTCACTGCCTATGGCTGGATTGGTGTATATCGCATAGTCGGATTCGAAGGACCACTTCAGAGAACCAGACTTGGTGAATGCGTACATCTTCGAGTCAAAAGAGCCTATATAGATCGTACCCTGAGGACCTATAGCCGACGAAGCTCGGACGTTATCTCCCGTGGTATAGTTCCATTTTTCGGTCCCGTCGGGGTTTATAGCGTAAAAATTGTCATCTTCTGACCCAACGTAGATGGTCCCGTCCGGACCGATGGTCGGCGTAGAATGGAAGGCCTCGCCTGCGGAGTAGCTCCATTTTTTGGTCCCGTTGGGATTTAAGGCGTAGAGGCTACCGGAGTGAGATCCGATATAAATTGTCCCGTCGGAACCTACGGCCGGGGAAGGGGACTTGATCGGCCCTCCAGTCTCGAAGCTCCACTTCGCTGTGCCGTTCTGGTGAAGAGCATATAATCTGCCGTTCCAGCATCCGAAATATATCGTTCCGTCCGGTCCGATCACGGGCGAAGATTCGATCATACCTCCTAGAACACTGTACTCGCTGGTATTGAACTTCCATCTCAAGGTACCGTCTGTTGAGAGAGAGTAAAAATTTTCATCTGCAGAACCAAAATATATGTTGCCGTTCGCCCCGATAGCTGGGGAGGAGAGGACTTTCCCCGAGGTGCTAAAATTCCATTTCTGTATACCGTCAGGTCTCAGAGCGTACAACCTACCGTCGTTCGAGCCAAAGTAGATCGTCCCGTCCGAGCCGATTGTGGGTGAACTTTTGATCTTCCCTCGAGTTTCGGAAGCCCACTTCACCGCGCCGTCCACTTGAGAGGTGTCGTAGGAACTCAGACCCGTATTCTTTTCATTTTTACCAAAACTCGGCCAGGCCGTATCTCCTAGTTCCTCCAGCTCCGATCGGTCCGCGCTCCCGTTCAAACCGTCTGCAGGGACCGCTAAGGTGATAAATGCGCCGAGTAACAAAGAGATCGATAAGCCGATCGTCAGTAACTTTTGGCATCTCATATATCTCACTTCCCTTCGAAGCATGAGACTAGCTAAATCTATCCGCTCCACCGGTCGAGACGGATTTTTTCTACTTAAATATTATCGTATGGTTAAAGTGACTTTGCTCTATTCTATCAGGATAAATAGAAGTGTCAGCAGCTAGTGTGATCAAAACACATCCTACTCAGAGAGGTGAAGTAGGTCGGTGAGAGAGCGGTCGATCAATAAAGCTCACCGGCTCTAAGTACCACGTACGAATAGATCAGTATCAACAAGAGAACTTCTCTTTTGAAAGTTTATGGACTTCTTTTTTCACTTCTTCGTGTAGGTTTTCGACGTTTTCACCTTCGAGCTCTTTTTTGGCCTCGTCTATCAGTCCTTTTAGATCGACTTTTGTGATTATGAAAGTCTCGTCGTCGATATCTTCGATAAGGAATTCCTCATCCCCTTCTAGGTCATGGGTGTTTCTCAATTCCTTAGGGATCGTGATACGGCCCCTTTCATCCATCTTCGTTATCTCGGCCATATATACCTATCAATGGGTTCAACCCGTATAACGATTTTGGTTTCTTATCAAGAGAGGTGGAAGAAAAAAAGAGGGTTCAGACCAGGTGTTCACCGTTGTCCATTACCTTCTCGCCGTTCACTTCTAAGGACGGATCGAGCATCACCAGGTCCCAGTGGAGAGACGAGTCGTTCTCACCGCCGAACATCTTGTTCTCACCCAGAGCCAAGTGGATGCTGCCCATTATCTTCTCGTCCGTTATGGTATATCCTATCGCTCGATGTACTTCCGGATTTATACCTATGCCTAACTCGCCGATGCGTTTTTTATCGCCCTGGGCGTTCTCGATGACTTCATGGAAGAGTTCTTCATTCTTTTCAGCCGTAGCGTCGACAAGTTTTCCGTCTTCAAAGGTCGCTTCGATACCCCTAATCTCATTGCCGCGGTAGAAGGCCACGTCGAAGAACGCCTTGCCGTTCGCTGAATCCTCTATAGGAGCGCAGAAAACCTCGCCGCACGGTAGATTGTTGCCGACGAATCCGCTTTCCTTATCCTCCTCAGAGATTATGCCGTCATCCACGATTATGTTCCTCTCTCCTATGGAGAACTCAAGATCGGTCCCTTTTTCCGACGTGATATGCACTTCATCTCCTTCTTGTAGAGGTTCAGCTATCTTCTGACCTCTTTTCATCATCTCGTCATAGTCCACGTTCAAGGCCTTCCAGAACATGTCCCAGAACTCTTCGTAATCGATACCGTACATCTCGGCCTTCTCTTCGGTCGGATAGCCGATACCGGTCCACCGGATCTTCTCTTCGTTGATCTTGTCCTGTATCGGTTTTCTAGCCTTCCTTTGAGCTCCGATCTTTTCTTCAGACAGCTGCTGCAGGATCCTAGGATCCTTCTGACTATCTATCCCTATCCTCCCGTCCACGTCATCTAACCATCTTATCATATGCTCGGGAGTTTTCTCTAGAAGATCTTTATCCACTTCCTCCGTCATCTTTTTCCTGAGTCTCTCGGTATTGGCTCTTAATACCGGGAAAGCGCCGTTCTTCTTTATGTTCACGGCGATATCTTCCACTAGTTCAAAATTATGTATTCCTCCGCTGACTATGATCACCTCGTCCTCTTCTACCCTCATGCACTTGTTCACTATCTTGTCCGCGATCTCTTCTAAATCTACATCCATCATGTTATCGAATTGGGATTATATCTTAAAGGTAAAAAATCTTGCTCTCCGAACTGCTTTTCTGCGGAGGTAACTCTTCTACATATCTCCCTGTAAGCCAGGTAGGCCTCTTATTCTATATCCCTACCAACTTCTTGCTCTCTTTCCAAAGCTTCCTCCGTGCTTCAACATCGTAAGATTCCTTAGAGGATTTTTTTATTTTCCCTTTCGAAAAGTACTTGCCCGTTGAATCCTCAAATTCGGGATCGGTGATCAATCGAACGATATCTTCCGCGGAATCGTCAGGATCTCTCATCAAAAAGAAAAATAGCTTGTAAAATATTTTCGTCAAAAATGTCTTCTTGCCGAAATGAGAGTTTACGACTCCGGGATGATAGCTGTTCACCGATATCGTCGTTTTCTTCAACTTCCTCGAAAGTGTGTAGGTGAACATAACCTGGGCCAGTTTTGAATTGGCATAAGCCTTCCAGCCGCTGAAGTAAGTAGATCTCTTGAGCTGCAGGTCGTCGAAATCTAGTTCTCCGCTCTTGTGAGCGGCAGAGGTGACGTTGATGATCTCCGCCGAAGAGGCTTCCTTCATGGGATCGATCAAAAGATACGTGAGTAGGAAGTGGCCTAGGTAGTTTGTGGCGAACGTTTTCTCGTTACCTTCTTCCGTGATCTTTTTACTCGAGGAGATCAGACCGGCGTTGTTCACGAGAACGTGTAATTTGCTGTAGTTCTCTTTGAATCCTTTGGCAGCGCGCCGTACGGAACGCATCGATGAGAGATCGCAGAGTAGAAGTTCTATGTTCTCGTTTTGGGTCTTTTGGACGAGGTCATTTCTGGCCTTCTCGCCCCGCTCCTTGTCTCTACAGAGCATCACTACTTTTGCCCCCGTATCCGCGAATCTTTCTGCGGTACGCTTACCTATCCCGGAATTGGCTCCCGTCACCATACAGATCTTATCTTTCAGCTCCATATCATCACTTTACGGTCGGAAAGGTCTAGATAGAGAATTTTTTAAACCTCGAATTACATTCCTCCCTTCTTCCAATATCGGAAAGCTGTTTAATTTTTCAAGAGATCTTTCCCACAGGCGCCAGATAGATCGTGAATTCCTCTTCCCCGTCCACAGTTAGTAAGGAATCCATCAGGTCCTGATCGTAGGCGGCTATCGCGCAGGTCCCCGCGTCTACAGCTTCGGCGGCGAGGTACAAGTTCTGGCAGACGTGACCCGCGTCTATGGCGATGACCTTGTAAGAGGCTTCTCCGTACCGCCATTCCATCCTGTACGGAATAGTTGTCCAAACAAAGGTCGCGGCGCAGTTCCCCACGAACTTTTGCCCTCTAGCGGCTTCGGTCACCTTTCCCTCCATATCCTCATATGTGGTCACTTTTACAAGTTGGTGGTCTAGAGGTAGATACCTGTAGATAGCCCGGGGCAGTTCGTTCACGTGGAACGCAGCTATGTACGTTTCTAGAGCGTGACGGTTTCCCGCCGAAGGCACGACCCTGTACGCGTGTCCGGAATCGGTTACTTCACGGACTCCCTGGGTCGCCCACAGGAGGAAAGAAAGTTCCTTCAGTTCTAAAGAGTCGTTCGCGAAAGAGCGCCTCGATTCCCTGTTCGAGATAGCTTCAGTTAGTTCTTTACTTGTGTCAAGGCTTTCCGGGTCGGGCAGGTCTATCAGTTCCGCTTCTTCTTTAGGTTCTTTTTGAACCGGCGGCATCGGAACGCCTTTCTTCTGGTCGGTCTGTGAAAAATCCACCCCCTCGCGGATATAGTCTTTGAGTACTTCTCTGTCCATGGTACGATAGAGATTAGTGTAGGTAAAAAGTTTGTGTTGGGGCTAAAAGGCTCATCACGGATGTTCGGTCTTTCCATCCGGCAGCGTTCACTCACTTTTCAATTTGATCCTCTCGGAGAATTCATCGTAAGAATCGTCACTAGAAACGGTTTAGCTAGAGTTGGGCATACGGAAGTGTCAGCCCCTTCGATCGGACAAATAGATATTGGACGATATAAAATGACTACAGGTGATTCTCACGGGATCTCACTCATGTTCTTTTCTACTCGTTCCCTGTAATACGAATCATTGGTCAACCTTTCAGATATCAGTTCGATCTTTTCTCCCTTGAAGTTGTATACCAGATACCTTTCTTCGTCAGATCTCTCCAATTTGACGATGAACCGTGGGAGATAACAGACATCCTTGATCTCGACATCTTCGGGGCTACCTCCTAACTTTTTTGTAGAGGCCAGGAAGTTCTCCGCGAAACTCTCTGGACTTTCGTCCATAACGGACCAGGAGATGTAGTATCCTTTTTGAAGGGTAGAAAAACCTTGATATTTTACCTGGTCTGCCGCGGACTCGTTCGGCATATTTGTCCTTCCCTCTCCCAGCCAGGGTTCGATGATAGTCGAGGTCTCTTTCATCACGGTGGTTTTGTTTATTTTCTCTGGATGTTCATATTTTATGTGAACGGAGGGGAATCCGACCAAACAAAAATAGGATACTTTTTCTGGCTCGGTTTTGAAAAACAAAAATCCTCCTCCTTCATCTCGATCTTCTTCCACTTTTTTTTCTATAGTTTGCCGATTCACACTCAAGGGTACAGATTTGATAGCCAATTCGATCACCTCCTTTCGACGCCACTTGAAGGTCCGAGTTCTTTTTCCACTCGTCTCTCAAGTGGGCTAACAATACTTTATGGTCAATCTAATCTATAAATATTATCCTTCTAAGAGCGGGTAAAGGACTCAGCGAGGGGGTTTTACGGGATATCCTCTAAATATCGACATATTCCCTATCAAAAACATTGATGGGAACGGTAGGATCGGTACTCACTCCCGGTGCTCCATCCGATGGTGACGCCTCAGCGGGTTTCTAGGATTATTTTTTAGCTCTCAACGTCTTGGATGCTTTCATACAGCTTTTCGGATTTTGCAGGCCCTATGCCCTTCACTTCCTGTAATTCTTCCGGACTAGTCTCTTTTATCTCCTCTAGGGAGTGAAATCCAGATTCGTACAATCTACTGGCCATCGCGGAACCGACGCCCTTGAACTGCTTGAACTCCTCGACCACATCTTCTTTTGGAGGCATTTCGGGTTCTTCCATCTCTCGGGCTTCCTCCTCAACCTCTTCCCCGGTCTCTCCTTCGAACTGTTTAGAATCGACCTGATGTGGTTCCATATCACTTTCTTCGAGGTGAGAAGGCTTCTTCTTTTTGTCCTGGCCCTTTTTCATCTCCCGACCTTTTACCATGGGTCCCATCTGGTGTGCCTCGAGATCTTCCTCGGATATGTGAGGAGCTTTTTTTCCTTTTTCCTCTTCTTCCTCACCTCTCTGTATCGCTTCGTAAATCAGTTCAGCCTGTGTTATCCCTATCCCACCGATAGCCTTGATGTCCTCTACTTCAGCTTCCTCAAGCTCGTCCATAGAGTGGTAACCGGCTTCGTAAAGAGCGTGTGCTACGCCGGAGCCCAGTCCCTTTAGCTTTTGGAAGTCTTCTACCACATCTAGTTTATCGAGATCTGGACCTTCTTCGCCCTCCTCTCCTTCTTTTTCCTCCTTTTCTGCGGCTGTGGCTCCAACGCCGGTTGCCACAGCACCTTCCTCTGACACTTCTGGTTCTCCCATCTCAGGCTCAGCAGGGACTTCTTCCGGAGCTCCTTCCGCGACCTCTTCACCTCCCGAGATACCGGGTTCTTCGGAACCTTTTTCCATAACTAGCTGCTCTGAAGGCAAGTCCTCTTCCTCTTTTTCTAACTGTCTTTTCTCCTTGACCTCTTCAGGTTCTTCCTCTCTTCTCCTTCGCCAGCCGAACAGGACTAGTGCTAAAAACACCGCCATCAATATGATCAAGATCAGCCAGAGCCAACAGGAATCCTGGAGGAAAGTGGTATCCTCGTCGGTACCGTCTCCCCCGCCTGAGGTCGCAACCTCGAAATCGACTTCCTTGGCCCGGGTATTCCCAGCTTCGTCCGTACACCTGACTTCAACGGTATAGGATCCATCAGATAGATTGGAGAAAGTATAAGATTCCTCTGCCCCGGGATCGATCCAACTCTTTCCGTTGAGGCGCAGTCGGTAACTCACGACCCGAGTCTGATTATCTTCTCCCTCCCAGTCGATCAGAACAGACGCTTCTTCAAAGCTCTCATCCTCATCGGGTGATTTTATAGACAGCATGGGAGGAGCAGTGTCTATCTCGAACTGAACTTCAATGATCTTTTTATTCCCGGCTTTATCCACCGCCCTTACCTCTACCAGATGGACACCGTCGGCTAATTCCAAGAGCAGGGATCGGTCCTCCAATCCATTATCTTTCCACGTCCCGTCGTCCTTCTTTATCTCATAGTATGATAGACCGCTGGTGTTATCACTACCGATCCAGGTGACCTCCACGTCACTCGTATTCATCAACGAACCCTCTGCGGGCTCAATGATGCTTACTTCAGGTGCCGTCGGGTCGACGATCACGCTTGCATCGGCTTCCTCGGGAGGACTCTCCGAATTCCCAGCGGCGTCGGTCGCGATCGTATAGAAAGAGTAGTTTCCATCTTCAGCAGCGGTAAATGTAAAGGAGGCATCAGCTGAAGTTCCGCTTATATCTACCGTCTCCCAATATTTCCATCCTTCCTGTTCCAGCCTGTAATAGAGTTCGATCTTTCTCAAGGCGTTATCGTCCGAGGTTTCAAAATGGACCTGGAAGGACTCATTACTATTGTAGGTCGGCAGGGGATCGACTCGGGAGGTCGGTGAGATGTCATCTTTCTCTTCCACATAGGAAACGGTCAGGGAATCTATACTGCTCTCGGCGCTGTTCTCGCTCGTAACCTCTAACTCGATCAAAGCGCTCTCTCCTGATGTGGCGTCAGAAGATATGGTGACCTTTACGTAGACCTCCCTTGAGTTCTTCGGTGCCAGACTGATCTGTTCAACAACGCTCACGGCGAAATCACTGTTGTTCGACACAGCGGTCAATCCGTAGGTGTCAACTACGGTTCCGGTATTTTCAACGGTGAACGTGTAGTTGTAAGTGCCGGAGGAATTTTCTTCCCTACCGGACGGCGCATTTACCTCCACGCCGTATCCTTCATAACTCACCACGAAGGAATCTTTCGATCGGCTGAAGGCTCTTTTTTGGCTGATCGCTTCGAGCGTTATCCTACTGCTCTCTCCCAACTGAGCGTCGGCGGGAACGGTGATGTTTACGGTGACTTCTCTGCCCTGGTCCGCGGGAACAGTGACGTTCAAGCCCACGACAGATACGTCCCAGGAGTTGTTGGTAGTTACATCGAGTTCATAGGTATCTTCCAAGCTGCCCGTGTTGTTGATCCTGAACCGGTACGTATGATTGTCTCGGGTGAAGACCTCAGCGTCCGATGGCGCGTTGACCGTTACGTTGAGATCTTCGTAAGTGACTTTCATCGAATGTAGACCACTCGTTTCTGAACCATCCGACGTCCCGTTGAGGATCACGTTAGTGAAATTCCCACCCCTTACAGAAGATGGAGCTTTCACCTCGACGGGTATTTTTGCCGTATCACCGGGCGAAAGGGTCACGGTCGAATTATTTTCTATCGTTACGTCCCAATCGAGGTCGCTGCTTGATACTGTCATGGTGTACGTATCGCTTAAAGAACCAGTGTTTTCTATCGAGAATTGGAAAGTCTTGTTTTCTATGAACATGACCTCAGCAGATGGTCCGGCCACGTTTAAGTCATACTTCTCGTAAGTCAAATCCATCGAATCTTCATCGTAAACGGCGGTTCCGTTCTTGCCCGTCGCGTTCAAGGTTATAGTCTCCGTAATACCTCCAGGTGAACTCTCGGGTATATCAACGGTCACATCGACCGGCTCTCTCTCATGGGCCCCTACCCAGATGGTCGAGTTTAGGGTAAAGGTCCAATTGGGATTTGTGCAGATCACGTTGAGGGCAAAAGTATTGTTCAGAGAACCCGTATTGTTGATCCAGAACTGGAATGTATATGTCCCGGGACCTGTTTTTGTCGTATCTGAGGGCGCCTGCACGCCCACGTTATATTCCTCGTATAAAATCATCAACGAATCCTGATCGCTGATACCCGATTCGTTATTGCTCGTGGCCTTCAGCGTGATGTTGGCCGTGTCTCCAGGGTTCACGGCAGAGGAGATGGTGACGTTGATGTACACTTTTCTGGTCCTGTTAGCGTCCACCTGGACCATATTTGGATAAGAGGAAATGGTGAAATCAGGATTATCGGAAATTGCGTTCAGAGTGTACGTATCGTTCAAAGTACCGGTATTGTTGACCCAGAATTTGAAGCTGTAAATTTTCGTCTGAGTTTTCATCATATCTTCGGGGGCTGTCACGTTGACCCCGTACTCATCGTAGGAAACCTTCATGGTATCGTTGTCATAAGCTGACCAGTTCTGGCTGGTGGAGTTCAAGGAGATCAAGCTGTAGTCTCCCGGATTCGCTGTCGTTGGGATCGTCACAGTTACCGTAACCGTTTTATTACCATTTGCTGGGATCGTTACGGAGGAGTTCAGGAGTGATACCGACCAAGCGGTGTTACTTGAGAAGACACTGAGATCGTACGTATCGTCTATGGTCCCGTTATTGTTGATCCGGAACTGATACAGATACGAGCCAGGTTGGAACTCTATCCGTTCTCCCGGTGGTACGACATCGACAGTGGCTTCGTGATAGGTGATATTCGTGAAATCTTCGCCGGTGGCGTTACCATTTACGCTACTGGCGTTCAACGTGACTCTACAAGTCGTGTTACCCGTGGCTGTAGACGGTACTGTTACATTCACGTAAACGCTCTTGCTCTCGTTCCAAAGAACATGTACTGGATCGGGATCAGCGTAAGCCGACCAAGATTCACTAGTCCCTACAGTTAAATCGAAAGTCTCATTCAAGGAACCTGTATTGTTCACTTCGAAGAGGAATGAATGCGTTCCCGTGTCGGTAACCAACTGGTCTTGTGGAGCTTTCACCGAGACATTGTACTGCCCGTAGGTGACCCTCATGGAATCGTTATCATAGATGGAGGGATAATTCATACTCGTGGCGTTCAAGCTGATCGACGAACTATCTCTAGCTGATATAGGACCCTGTATGTCCACAGTCACATTTACTTCTACAGACCCCCCGACCGAGACGAAGACCCAGTTCGGGTATTCGACAATTTGGAAGGGGCCAGAATTGCTAGAACTCGCTGACAAGGTGTAGTTATCTTCATACGTGCCCGTATTGTTTACCATAAACGTGTAGTTATAGGTCCCGGTACCGGTCTCCTGCTGATCTGAAGGAGGACCGACATCTACGCTGTAGTTCTCGTAACTCACGACCATGGAGTCCTCGTCGCTGTAGCGCGGAGCCGAGTAAAGGGTGAAATCTCCTATCACCGGCGTGGTAGCGGGTTGACCGCTCGTAAGGGTAAACGTGACGTTCGCGCTTCCTCCCGTTTGTGGTATATCTAGACTGTAATTCTTATCGTTCATACCCTCATCTAGTTTGATTAAGTCATAGCCTCCTCTGCTCGTACTCACGTTGACCCAGGTCTCATTCTCCGAGTCTATATTGGTGGAGTTCACCCTTATCTTGTAGGGTGCTTCGTTCTCGGGTACGTTAAAGGTTTGGCTCTGGTAAGTACCTGCATGTTTACTCTGAGAATAGAGGTCTTTCATTTCTTCTTCAGATAGGGTTCTATTGTACAAACGGACCTCGTCTACCCTGCCGTCCCAATAACCCTTAGGACCTCCTCCTATCCATAATCCAGTTGCACCTGTAATCGATCCGACGACGTTATTTCCTTCCTCGCTTGTTAAATCGTCTTTTTGGCCGTTAATATATAGTTCTAGTCCTTCTCCACTTTTCCAAGTGAATACGAGATGTTGCCATTCGGTGGTCTGGACATTAGATGAACTCTCTATGTTATATTCACTCCCGTCTATACTTAACCCGCATTTGATAAGATTGGTTCCTCCTTCATCCGTCCCGGAGGAATCATATCTCATGCTCAAAATATTATCGTTATTATCACCAGCGGGATCTTCGCCATCGATGAAGCCTCTGTCCACTCCTGTGCTGGATGATTTGATCCAAGCAGACACCGTGATGGACGATTGCCCATTGATGTAGTCCTCAGCATCCCCATCTTCTATGTACTCATCATTGCTGCTATTGAACTCAAAGCTGTTGGTTGAGAACATCCCATCAGCGCTGGTGTTTATCCCGTTATGGGTTTCTCCATCGTGCGCGAAAGCGGAATGATCTTTTACAGTCCCACCATCGCCAGGCACGCTGCTGTTGTCCATCTTCCAGAAGCCGACTAGGCCTTCCCGGTGGTATAGTTCCTCTACTTCTTTGGATGTGATATTCTTGGAATATATCTGGAACTCGTCTATCTTGCCGGAGAAGGGGCTTTTGGGAGGACCGCCCCACTGGTAAGTGTAGGTATAATTAGCAATCCTTGCATAAGGTATAGTTGGGCGGTCTCCTGCCGTAACGGATTGTAATCCCTCTTGAACTCCGTCTACATATAGACCTTGATAACCGCTTCCATTAAAGACGCCGGTGGCAACGACGTGATGCCATTCATCTGGAGTGAGATCTGTAGTAACATTCAATTCATAACCATCATCGGGAGAGTCCTCGTATGACCAGTAGAGATAGTCTTCATCGCCGTGAAGGTAGAAATATTGGGAATCTCCGCCGCTATTGTTCCCGTTGGTAGCGTCGAACAGGGTTCCATCCCAGTTGGATGTATCTGGTTTAAACCAGAACGAAAGTGCGAAAGGACCGTTATTGATCAGGCCGGAGGACGTTTCTACGTAGTCGTCCGTTCCGTCGAATTCAAAGCACTTCGTCGAGAATGTTCCCTTCATGCTGGTATTGACGCCATTATGAGATGTGCCGGTATTATCCTCTCCAGAATAGTCCTTCACACTTCCTCCACTACCGGATATATCCCTGTCCATCCTGTAGTACCCGACCAGATCGTCCCCGGCCGACCCGTTTCTATAACCGATCCCGAGGTCACCCGAATCATCCTGCCTTTCCGCCGACGTACTGTTGAACATACCCTGGTTCCATTCGCCCATCTTGGAAACGGACCCTATGGGTTCTGCAGCGTGACTGATATCAGAAGCGCTGCTGTTCTGGCTAGTTGCGTTCAAAGCGATGGTAGAATCTTCGCCGTAAGAGGCCGAGGCGGTTATGGTCACGTTGACGTCGACCTGTTTGCCCGCGCCTTCCGCCACGCTCACTTGATCCCGACAGCTTGCAATGAAGTTGGGATTCGAAGATGTGGCGTTCAGATCATAAGTATCATCGAAACTGCCCGTATTATTGACCCAGAACTTGTAGGTGAACGTGCTTTGGAAGGCCTCTACCTGATCCAGTGGTGCTGTAACGTTCACCCCGCAGTTCTCATATATTAGGTTCATAACGTCTTCATCCATGGCCGTGGCGTTCTTCTGGCTCGTCGCGTTCAAAGTTACGGCGGTACTATCCCCGATGGTAACGTTCTCCAGGATCTTAACCTCTACCGTAACTGTAGTAGAGTTACCGGCGGAAACTGTTACTTGGTCGGGTCCAGAAACTAAGAAAGCCGCATTGGTATCTGAGATATTGAGAGTATAGGTATCGTTTGCAGATCCAGTATTTTCGACGGTAAAATCGTACGTATAAGTCTTATTTCGGACCGTTTCTATCTGGTCTGAAGGCCCAGTAACGTTCACGCCGTAACTCGCACCGAAGGAATAGATGGCGCGATCGCATCCCACGTAGACTCTGCCGTCTGGACCGATAGAGGGGTCAGAATTTATTGCACCTGGTAGTGTTCCCGAGTTCCATCTCAAGGTTCCATCGGGGTTCAACGCGTAAAATCTGGGCCCACCGGTTCCGAAATAGATGATTCCATCTGCTCCGATAGCGGGAGAAGTAGTAATCGCATTTTCAGCTGATGAGTTCTTGTATCTCCAGAGTTCCGTACCATTCGGAGCGAAGGCGTAAAAATCTCCGTCTCCTGTTCCGAAATATACATTTCCATCTTCACCAACACCGGGACCAGCTGAGATGTTACCCCATGTGAGACTCCAGTTTAGAGAACCATTTGGATATAGGGCATAAAGATTTCCGTCATTGTTTTTTGCATAGATCTTTCCTTCAGCTCCGATCACGGGATCCTCAGTGTATTTAAATTCGTTTGAAGTCGAGAACGACCATCTTATCGTTCCATTGTTTGGATATATTGCGTATACATTACTATCTTTGGATCCAACATAGATCGTTCCATTCTCGCCTATCACAGGTGAGGTCTTGATCTCGCCGATATCAACAGTTGACCAATTTTCACTACCATCAGGATCTATCGCATATACTCTAGAGCCCTGCTGGGAACCCACATATATCGTTCCGTCTTCTCCAATGGCTGGAGAGGATTTTACATCTCCGTTCAATCCTCGGGTCCATCTGGTGCTGCCGTCGTTCGAATTTAGAGCATAGAGGTTATCATCCTTGCAGCCGAAGTAAAGTGTACCGTTTTGATTTAGAGCAGATGTCGATCTGATCTCATCTCCAATATTGGCTGTCCATCTCGTGGTCCCGTCTGGATCCACAGCGTATAGATTACTATCCTTGCTTCCAAAATAGATGGTTCCATCATCGTCGATAATCGGGTTGGCAAATATTGTGTCCCCTGGATCACCATATATCCATTTTACCGTCCCGTCGACATGGCTGGTGTTGTATGGACTCCTATGGGTGTGTTTCAAATCCTGTCCGTACATCGGCCACGGAGCAGTAGCAAGTGACTTCAAGGGCCACGGCCTTGTCAATGGATGATCGTCTAAATGATAATATCCACCGCCCTGGTCAGTTTCAGGATGAGGTATCAAAGTATCTCCGATACCGTCGCCCGGCGTCCGGTTGCTGCCCCCATTGTCGCTGCCGTTGTAATCGTCCCAGTAACTTCCGGTCCCGTCGCCGTCGGTCCAGGTGTTGTTGGATGGACTGTCATCCGAGGAAAAGATATGCTGGATACTGCTGTTGACGAAGTTATTGTGATAGAACGTGTTATCTGAAGAGTCCAAGATACGGACGGCATAATCATTTCTTTTCAAATCGGATCGTATTAATCTATTATGATCTGAAGAGTAGAGGAATACCCCAGATCCCGTTCCGTCAGAGTATATCTCACCTGGGCCCCCATTTATCGAACCAAGAGAAGAAGAGGATAAAGTATTGTTCTGTGAGTCATATATGTATATGCCAAAAGCATCTCCTCCATGGTTAGTACCCTCTCCTCCTTTCAGGTCCCTTATCATATTGTTATCATTTATCGTACAGTTAAAGACAGAGTTAAGGAAAATGCCATAAGCAACACCTCCATTTCCCCCCGATTCTCCACTATTTCCTCCTCTTATATTCCTTATAATATTATCATTTATCGTACAATTCGAAACTGAGGTAAGGTAGATACCGTAACCACCATCCCCATTGTCTGCTCCACTTCCATCTTGCCCTATTATATACTCAACTATATTCTTCCGAAGATCAGTATGATCCCCACTGATATAGATCCCGCTTCGAGTGCCGTTCTTTACGGTGAAACCAGTCATGTTGACCCGGTCACTGGAGATCTCTACAACTCTCTCTGCACCGGTCCCGTTTATAGTGGTGTTCTGTCTGTTCTCTCCGATGAGGTCTATGCTTTTATTGACCACCACACTTTCGTTATAGGTCCCATTTTTGACGTAAACGGTACTACCGTTCACAGCGTTGATACCGTCCTGTATGCTGTCGAAGTGATCGACCTGCCATCCAGGAGTAGAACTGTCGTAATCGTCATCAACCCAGACGACCTCTTCCAAGTAATCTTTTCCAATCCTGGTCTTCCTGTAGTGGTTGTGTATCGAGGTGGCCGAGAGGCTTTTATTGTAAAGGGCAATCTCGTCAATCTTGCCTTTGAAATATTCTATCGAGCCGTCCCATGAGGCTCTTCCGATGGTGAGCTCGTCAGGACTGTCGTAGACCCCGCCGCTGTAGCTCGTGTAGGAGACGTTCTCACCGTCCATGTAGAACGTGATACCCGAACCAGAGTATGAGACAGCTACATGATGCCACTCGTCATATGTTAAGGAAACCGAGGGAGTGTAAGCCGGTGTTCCACTTCCGTCGTCGTGATGCTGGACGGCAGATCGGATCCCATCTCCAGAGGAGTTGAAAAATACACCATAAGACCATGTATCTTCATCGTTAGACTTCTCGATGATGCCGTCCCAATCGTTACCTATTTGTTCCTCCCTACTAAGCCAAAATTCCAGCGTAAAGCTCTCGTTCAACTCGGTATCTAAGGAAGGATCGTCCGCTATCTTGATGAAGTCTTCATCTCCGTCGAACTCGAGAGCGTTTCCAACTTTCCCTTCAACCCGTTTGGGATCGCCCCACGTCCTTCCATGATTTTGGCCTCTAGAATCTTTTATGGTGGTTCCGTTGTTCTCATCCAACTTCCAATAGCTGACCATCCCCATGGAAGAGGACCGGTAGGACGAAAGGTCCTCTTGAGTTCCAGAACTCGTCACTGGGATAAAAAAAGCAGTAAAACTTCCAAAGACAAGTACCCAGACTACTATCAGGGAAAGATATCTTCGGCTGCCCATACTAATCCTCCAATATTATTATCTACCGGTTATAACCTACATAATATTTTCGGAGGGGCGCTTCCATCGTGTTATCTGCGTTTTATTTCCACCAACCGCTTCCCCTCTCCGCTATTTTTTCTGCGATAGCTCTACCGATGCCGGTCACCAGACTATCCTGCCTTCCAATTCTATAATGATCATCCCAAGGACACACGCCTGACACGAACTGCATTTTCTAAAATGTCTTCCCGCTTCTAGGTATATTTCATGAGGCATTCAGTAAAGAAATACTCCTCAAAAAAGAAAGGCTGACCGTTCCTCACGCGTCCTTCTTCACGTCCAACACCAGGGCCAAGAAGGTCTTCTGCAACCAGCTCTCCGGGAATGCGGGGGCGCCTCTATCATCCACGAGACTCTCGGACCTCAATAAAGGCTCGAGAGCAAAGCTCACGAGATCCATTTTTAACGCCTCTATCCACTACGACGGAACCCCGTTCTATTTAACCCTTTCCTCAAAAATCAAATTTATTCATAGTTTCACTTTTTCTTCACTAAAATATCTTTCTAAAATTTTTTTGAATATCCATGTCTTCAAAATACCTATCTGCTTCTAACGTAAAGGCCCTGGCCTTTGAATCGGAATCAAAACCGAAGGGAGCAATATCATACCTGAACCGACCATGCATCGTGATCAGAAAACTGCAAAAGGTCATAATCCTCTCAGGGTACAAACACCTTCCCTCTCCAGTAGGAATAGTGATCCCTCTTATAGTGATCCCTCTTAGTCACAAATCAACCGAGGAGGCGAGAAGGGGGCGTGAATCTAGAGGTAACTTGTCTTCGCTTCAAACCAGCGGTCGCTCCAACAAAACTCACCTAAAATCTTTAACTACGATTATGATAATCCTAGTTATAGTCAGAATCTATGATCCTAACATACTTGGAATTGTATTCCAAGACTTGAAGGAATAAGTAATTCCTTCATCATTAGAATTTCATTCGAAATTCCAAGACTTCGAGGAATTTGATTCCTGGTAAAGTTGTGGATGCCAAAAAAATGCAATCCTGCATGTCTACCACTATAAACGATTCGTAATTGAATGGAAGGTAGGGTCGTGGTTTTCTCACGAGACAATTTTGAGTGAAGGGTACTTTGAACCTAGTTCTGAGATGCCAGCATCAGGAAGTAAGTGAGAAAGAAACGTGTATCCTGCTGTCGACTATCCAACTATGAAAGACGGAGTGGTATTCTTCCTTGCCTTTATCCTATCCCGGTAACCATTATTCTATTAAATCGACTCAACCGACCAGATCGACTATCTTGTCACGAGGAAACGGCCCGCCGTGGGCCCCGTAAAATTTTCTGATCTTCACGTCACCTTTCAGCAGTCTTTTCAAGCTCCTCTCCGCTCCTTCCAGATCGTAGGCGAAGATCGGCCTGTTGGGTTTTGAAGAAGATAATAATAGACCGCCCATCACTAGGTCGCCCACCAAAGCTTCACCACTGTCCAATACGACAGAGATGGAACCGGGTGTATGACCAGGGGTGTGTACTACACTACCATTTATACCTAACTCTGAAAGATCGAAACGCTCACCCACCAAAATATCCGGCTCCGTACCTTTACTTTCACCGCTACCGAAGATAGAGAGGAAAAATGAGAGTATCCTTCCTTTCAAACAGGTGGGAGGTGCATCTAGAAAATCACCTCTCGCGATGTTCTCCGCCTCCTTTTCATGAACGACCACTCGAGCTCTAGTCTTCTCTTTCAACTCGTGGAGAGAACCGGCGTGGTCTGGATGGACATGCGTGATTATTATAGAATCTATATCGTCCGGTTCAACACCTTCCTTCATAACTTCGTCCAGAATATCTTCAGCGTCACCCGGGTTTCCAGCATCGACCAAGAAGTTCTTCTCTCCTCTTATCAAGAACGCCTTGACCGGCCCCAGATCTATCGGGATTATGTCCGCATCTTCATCCATCGTATTATTTTTATTTGATTTCATCATCAAACCCAAACGAGGAGGGATCTACTTGAAAGTATGATTTGTAGAGGATGTTAAATTTTCCGATAGTCATGACGGTTTTATCAGTGGAAAAGTCGGCTCTTATACATAATAGAAGACCTTTACTTATCTCAGCTATACAAAATATGTTAATTACAATTAACGTATTTCCCTAAAAAACGTTAATCACGGTTAACGTAAATTTAATATAGACAGACAAAGCTTAACAAAAACATGGAAGCAGCAGATCTGATAGAGTTCAATCCGTGGTGGTCTTCTGGACAGGTCCCTGAGCGTCTATTAGAAGATGAAAAGAGAGACCTTTTTCAAGAAATACAAGATTTACTCTCTAACAAACAGATCGTTTCTATAGTCGGTTTGAGAAGGACTGGAAAAACCACTCTGATGTACCAGCTCATAGATTATCTTTTGGAAAACGGCGTACCCGAAGAACGGATAATGTATTTCAGTTTCGATAAAAAAGTAAGTTCCATCGAAGAAATAATAGATACCTACAAACAGGAAATTATTATGGAAGATGAGGTCTCTAAGGAGAGCTATCTGTTTTTAGATGAAATACAAAAACTAGACGATTGGGAAAACAAGATAAAATTACTTTACGATAAAAATCTACCTATCAAATTACTGTTATCGGGTTCTTCCAGCCTAACTTTGAAGAAGAACAGTAAGGAAACCTTGGCGGGAAGAAATTACGTGAGTAAACTCCCTCCTCTTACGTTCAAAGAATACTTGAAACTCAGTTCTATCTCTCATCCTGAATTTACGGATATAAAGAAGACCTACAATGAGACCCATCTTGACGAAGACAAATTTGTCACAGAATTTCATCGTTTCGTCAATTTCCACGGTTTGCCAGAGACGATAGGTATGGACGAAGATCTCACTAAAAAATACATAAGGTCCAGTCTCATCGATCAGGTTATCTATAAGGATATACCATCGGACTACGATATAGGAGATCCTAGTGTTATAGAAGAATTGCTAAGGATAATAGCTGAAAGACCAGGTATGCTTTTGAGATTTGAATCTCTAGCCTCGGACCTTTCCAGAACAAGACAGACCATTTCCAAATACATATTTTATCTAGAAAATTCCTTTTTACTAAAAATGATCTACAATTATTCAGGCAGTTTCATCACTTCCGCAAAAAAATTGAAAAAAGTATATTTCACTCACCCTTGTATAGCCAATACCCTAAAAAGGTCAAGAGAGAACATAGGACGATTGGTAGAAAATCACATAATCAACGAGCTGGACACAGAATTTTTTCACCGACGTCAGCAGAAAGAAGTCGATGCTCTGATCAGATACGATGAATCCATACTACCTGTGGAGATCAAGTATAAACAAAATATCAAGAACAAAGACGAAGAATACTTGAGAGATTTTATGGACAAACAAGAGCTCGAGAGAGGTTTAATGTTGACCAAAGATACATTTGAAGTAGAGGAAGAACAGATCTTAAAGATACCTTCCTATTACTTCTTGTTGTTCAAGGAAAGTATACTTCAAGATTTTCTTAAAAAACGTTAATCACAGTTAACGTATTTACCTAAAAAACGTTAATCACAGTTAACGTTATTTCGCTAGACTACTCACTAAAACTCGTTCGTCATGATCGATTCTATCGAACATGAGCGTTGGTGTAAGGACGGTCGTTACTTATAAGGTATTAGGAAAATAAGGTCTCTCTAAAATTTGAGTAAGACAGCACTACATTTTCATCGATTTTTCCCGGATCTACAAAGATCGAACCTATTAGCGAAAGTATTTTTTAATGATGTCCGCCTTCCAACTACAATAAACGATCATGAGGTGAATATCATGGATTCTATAACCTGCTACGGAGGAGTGGACCAGATCGGCGGTAATAAAGTTCTATTGAACTTATCGGATTCTTCCATATTCCTCGATTTTGGGCTGAACTTCGGAGAGGAGGGAAGATTTTTCGAAGAGTTCTTACAACCTAGAACCACATCAAAACTGCACGACCTTCTAAAACTGAACCTTCTACCCCGTCTAGACGGGATCTATCGAAAGGATGCACTTCAGCCCGAGGGCTTGGAAACTTTGGAAAAGCAAGCTTCAAAATCGCTCTGGAAGAACGATATACAGAGTTATGAGGACGCAAAATCGAACGAGGAATGGACACCGGACGCGGTCTTCATCTCTCACGCTCATCTGGACCACTGCGGCTACCTTCCTTATCTCGGAGATATCCCTATCGTATCTTCTTCAGAAACCAAAACGCTGATGGAGAGTTTCGAGGAGATCGCGAACCTGAACGGTTTCGACGGCGATCTATCCAAAATTCAAAGAAGAAGTATAGGCGAACTGAGTTCGAGGGCTTATTTCCCCAGTGAACCGAAGATCAAAACGGAGGAAGAAGGGAAAAGAGAGATGATCGAATTGGATGACGGGGAAGCCGCTCCCACGGGTAACGTCACCCTTGAAGCGATAGAAGTCGGTCATTCCATTCCAGGGGCGCTTTCCGCTCTCATCGAGTCGAAGGACAAGCAGGTCGTCTACACTGGAGACCTGCGGTTCCACGGCAGAAAGGAAACGAAGATAGCGGAACAATTTGAAGGGTTGAGACCCGACGCCATGCTCTGTGAGGGTACCAGGATAGATGAAGAAGAGCCCGACGACGAAGAGGAAGTGGAAAGGAAACTGGTCGACGCGTTCTCGGACACGGATGGATTGGCGATGATCGGGTTCGCGTGGAAAGATTTGGATAGATATGAAACGGTCAAACGTGCATCTCAAGAAGTCGGAAGGATACCCGTTTTCGATCCCAGATTGGCCTATTTGAAGGCTAGACTGGACCAGAGTATCTACGAGGAAGGTGCGAAAGCTTTCGTCGAAAGGACGGACAGCATGCTGTATTCAGCCGGTGACTACACGAGATGCAAGCATAAATGTGGTGAGATTCCCGTTTCCGAGTGGAGCAACAGCGAGGACGTCAAGGATACGAAACACCTCGATAAAGGAGTGACCGCCGTAGATATACGTGAAAATCCAGATAGATACGTCCTTCAGCTCGACTACTACAGATTCAAAAACTTAGTGGATCTCGATCCACCGAAAGGGTCCAAGTACATAAGAGCTCAATCCGAACCGTTCAACGAAGAGATGGAACTCTCCGAAGAGAGGCTGATCAACTGGCTGAAACACTTCGGTATCAACGAGAAAAAAAACCACAGGCCCATACAGATACACGCCAGCGGGCATGCCTGCGGGACCGAGATACAGGAGATGATCGACAGGATCCGGCCCAAGAAGTTGATCCCGATACACACCGAAAATCCAGATGCTTTCGAGAATGAGCACGGAGAGGTCATACATCCTCAGAAAGGAAAAACGATAGGATTCTAACAGAAAAGTCATCGCCTGCCTTGATCTCCTAGTAACGGTAAAGTAATTCGATAATTTAAAAGACAAGCTAAAAAGAAAGCTCTAGGATCAAGTGAAAATAGAAGACTATCAAGGCGATAGAACGACTTCCTTGAATATATCCAGCCACAGATCGTTTTCCTCTATAACTTCCAGGTTGGCCTTTTCGATGTTCCGCATCGTTTTTCGATTGATATTTTCTCCCAGGAGGTACAGGCTTACCCAGTTGAAATAATCCATCAGATTCCGGATCACGATCATCCTAGGGCGCATGTGTTCGAGCATGTATATCCTACCTGAGGGTTTACATACTCTCTTCAATTCCTTCAAACCTCTCACGGGAGCAGGTACCGAACAAAAGACACACGTTGAGATCATCACGTCGAAATGGTCGTCTTCATATCCCAGGTCCTCCATATCCATCTGGGTTAAATTCACATCTCTTCCAACTTTCAAGGCCCTCTCTTCCGCCCTATTCAACATCTTTTGGCTGAAATCGATAGCGTGTAGATCTAAACCATCAGGATAATAGGGTATATTCTTTCCCGTACCCACACCTACTTCGAGCAGTCTACCGTCGGATATTTCCCCTCTCACCCGCTCGAATAGTTCTTCTCTCCAGGTAGAGAACTTGGCTCTCTCCATCAACCATTCCAACCCGTCATAAATAGGCGCGACTCTATCATACCGCTTTTTTACTTTCTCTCCCTCCATCAAACTGAAATAACGGCCTTATATTTGTTAAAGTTTGTCATCCTTTAAAAGAGATCTCTAAGGCGAATTTTTCATGCTGCTCCGATCAGAAAAACTGTTTTTTTACAATTTCTCAAACACTTATTTATACCTCAAATCACTTCTCCTATATGGAGGATGAACATATGAAGATACTTATAGCAGATGAGAATAGGGCTGCAAGGACTCTTTTGGAGAACCAGATGGACGTTCTAGGTCACGAAATAGAAAAGATCGAAGACGAAGATGAGCTCATAGATGCTTTGAAAAAGAAATCGTTCGATATGCTTTTCCTGAGCTGGACGCTGCCCGGAAAGAGCGGTCTTGAGTTGACTAAAAGGATCAGGAAAGGCCTCGAGGGTAAGAAACCATATATAATATTGATGGCCCCTGAAGAAAGGGAGAAGTTGGACCTACTCGGTGCACTCGAAGCCGGTGCTAATGAATTTCTAGTAAAGCCACTTAACAAAGATCTGATAAGGTCTAGGATGAAGAAAGCCAAGATCGCCCTCGATATCGAGGAGCGCGGGTTGACCATCAGGCCCCTCAACACACTGAAAAATGAGCACGAATCACTGAGAAGGATGGCCGATATAGTGGAAGTGGTCCACTTCAATATCAAAAAGGATGCCCCCGAAAACCTACTTGATTGGATCGCTTCAGCGAGTCAGACATTGGAGCAGGATATTCACCATAAGAAGGAGAAATTCTACTTGGTCAGTTTCCTCGAGAATGCGATGGAAGAGCAGGGCGAGGGACCGAGCTCTAGGTTGTTTTCCCGCACATCCATAAAAAGGATCGAAGAAGAACACGAAAAGCTGGAAAAGATGGTGAAGCGTTTACAGCATTACGTGAAAGGCTACAAAAAGGGTGAGATCAGTCCTAAAAAGATAAGGGATCTCCTGAAAGAGTACAAGAAGCTCCTTAGAAACCACCTCGAACGTGAAGAGAAGTACCTGTTTCCGCTCACCGCAAAGTACATGGATAAAGAGACATCCAAGGAACTGATGCAGAGGTTTGACAATATAGACGAAAGTGTTGGAAAGGAAAAACTGGAAAAGATAGAAAGAGAGATGCTCCAGAAGAAAGAGAAGGTGGAAAAGAAAGCCTAGATAATAACGAAATTTAAGTCTCTCGACCAGCAGAAAAGAGGGGACGGTCGTCGGATCTAAGCGAAAAGAAAATCGAACGTTCAAATTCCCACCTCCCCTCGGGTCCCACATTGAGCTACCTAGAGTTAAAAAAGATAGTATCAAGGACGCGATCATCAGTGAAGTGAGTACTTTCCCTCTCATAGGTAAAACTATCTCATGCTTTCTGAACTACCGAAATCTAGACCAAAATTTTTTATAATCCAGCTTTTCTTCCAGTGGTGAGCAAGACCTTTTGGAAGTAAAATATTTTCACGAGAATGAAAAGATGAAGAGAAAAGACAGCGAAGACGGGCCCAACATGTGGGACCTCCAAGTCGACAACATGATCGATAACTATTCTTGGTACTGGTGGTGGTGGATCTTTTTCGTCCGCGACCCCGAAAACCCCGGGAGACCGAAGCAGCTGATGATACTGTGGTCCACGAAATGTACGGATTTCATCAAGGTCATGGACGAAGAATGGTCCTTGGAAGAGAAACCTGAATGGGACGGAAACAGTCTAGACCTCGAGGGGATGGTCGCGGCCTGGTGGTACGACGGTAAGAACATGAAAGACCCGCTTTTCCTGGAAGAAGCGGATATGAGGGTCGAAAAAGAGGGGCAGGAAGGCATCTTGAAGACCGATGTTGAAGGCAGCGAGTACAGCCTTTCCGGAGACCCGGATAAATATGTGGTCAAGATAGACGATCCAAACAACGATTTCATCTTTGAACTGACCCCTTTCAACGACTACCTCAGCGAACATCGATATAACGAAAAAAGGTACACCGATGATTACGGGTACAATATAATGAAGATCTACGGCATGAAGTTGAACGGTAAAATAGACGGAGAAAACGTGGAAGGAACGGCTTATTTCCAAAGGGTGTGTGTAGATGCGCCGGCGACGCCGTGGTACTGGGCCGTGGTCCACGGCGAGGACGGCAGTTTCTTGCAGTACTTCAATCCCTTCATCGGACCGCAGATGTTCAGGACCAAAAAAGATGAGAAGTCGCTCCTCGAATGGGGAGACTTCAGCCTTTCAGAATCGATATTGTTCTATCACGAAGGGACGGATAAAGAATACAAATTCAAATCTTTAGATATCCAAAAAGAACTGGAAAGCGGACTTCCGACTTTCTACGTGACCGGCCAAGAGGACGGTAAGAAGATAAGTATCCGTCTTAAGGCGTATTCACGAGCTTACTGGAGATTCCAACAGAAGAGACGTTTCGGGATGAAACAGGTCTTCTATTATAACGAGTACCCTGCAGAGATAACGGACTTCAGTTTTGAATCTGTAGAAGATTCGTTGAAACTCGAGAAGGAAGATATAGGCGAGATGTACGGGAACTTTGAGCATTCCTGGGGTAAGCTTTTTTAGGTCTTCTATCCCCGGCAAAAGGAGTTAGCGTAAGAGAAAGTGATCACTCGACCCTCTCATAAGAGTAGTATTTCTTGCAGTGTGGACACCAGTAGGCCTCTTCTTTTGAATCCTTAATCACGGTCTTTCCACATCTGGGGCATTTTTTAGCCATCCTGCTCGACCCTTCAGTCCGTAACTGTGAGTATTCCTAATAATCTTTTCTGAGAAGTACAAACTTACCAGCTCGAAAGAAATTATATATCTTCGTTCTTATTACAGCGGACCATGAAGGCGCTGGAGGTCAAAGACTTACACAAGACCTATCCCCAGTGGAGAGGGGAATCTACAAAAGCTGTAAAAGGTATCTCTTTTTCAGTAAACGAGGGGGAGATCGTCGGCTTTCTAGGGCCTAACGGCGCCGGAAAAACAACGACCATCAAATGCTTATGCGGTCTTGTCGAACCCACAAAAGGAAATATATCCATATTCGGTATCGACGCCGTGAACGAGACGAGAAAGGCCGTTAGCAACACCAGCGCCGTTTTAGAGGGCAACAGGAATATATACTGGAGATTGACCACTAGAGAAAATTTAGAGTTCTTCGCGGGCCTACAGGGAAGGAGCGGAAAGGAGGTCGGGCCCGAGATCGAAAGACTGTTAGAGAGGTTCGACTTGAAGGAAAAGGAAGATACAGCGGCTAGAAAACTTTCGAGAGGTATGCAGCAGAAACTGGCGTTGAGCTGCGCGCTGATCAGAGGCACCGATTTTTTACTTCTAGACGAACCGACTTTAGGTCTAGACGTGAAGACCTCCAAGGAGATGAGAAGGTTCGTAAAGCGTTTGACGACGGAAGAAGGAAAGACGATACTGCTGAGCAGTCACGACATGAACGTGGTGGAGGACGTCTGTGAGAGGGTCATCATCATGAACGAAGGAAAGATCCTGGCGAACGACAGCGTAGAGAACTTGAAAGATATTTTCAAGATCAACCTCTATGACTTCATACTCGAAGGGGAACAAGAACTTCAAAAATTAAAAGAAAAGTATGATGTAAACGAGATAAAATATGAAAACGGGAACACAAAACTGAGAGTGTCCTTGAAGGACTCCGAGTCTTTTTACAGCCTGGTGAACCATCTCCAGGAAAAAGATCTGAGACTAAAAGAAGTCAAAAATCTAGATACTCAAATGGAAGAGATCTTCATGAACGTCATCGAGAGGGGTAGATAAGATGAAAGAACACATCATACTTTACTCCGTGGTCAAGAAGTACTTCATCGAACTGAAAAGGTATTTTTTGAACACCTTGATGACGATGATCGGCATATTCATACTGTTCATGCTCGTCTTCTTCGGGTTGAGGAGCTTCGATGCCGGCACCGAAACGCTACAAGGAACTATAATCGGTTTCGCGATGTGGATCTTCGCCGTCATGGCCTACAGCGAGATGTCGTGGGGCCTGCTTCAGGAGGCAAGAGACGGCACGCTGGAGCAGTTGTATCTCACGCCCTCGAGTTTCAGAAGGATCTCCGCGTACCGCGTCCTGGGCTCGTTCATCTTTCAATTCGTCCTTTTCCTGGCATTCCTCAGCATAATGATGGTAGTCACCGGACAGTACCTGCGTTTGAACCCGGGAGTGGTTATCTTAGTAGGACTGACGCTCCTTTCAGTCTACGGTATAGGTTATATGATGGGGGGTCTATCTCTCGTCTTCAAAAAGGTCCAGGCCGGCAACCAGATACTGCAGTTCATGTTCATACTCTTCTTGGTGCTTCCTACCATCACGGACCACCCTATAATCTACTTCGTGCCGATATCTTGGGGTAATTTTCTTATCAACAAGATGATGGTCGGCGGACTGACACTGCTCGATTTTACACTGATCGAGTACGGGATACTGCTCCTCAATTCCTTCGCATACCTGATCGTCGGATTGATCATCTTCAGGGTCATGGAAAAGATCGCCAAGAAGAGAGGACTGTTGGGTCATTACTGATGAAAGAGCTCTTTTGAGCTCATAGAAATGCACGAAAACCAAAGTGATGACTTATCGAACGATCAAGTAATAGATATGTAGTGTTATACATATCTCAGTAAAATTACGAATATATCTGTAATCACTAAATAAATCTCATGACTAAAAGTCGTTATCAAGACCGATAATTGGATCGATAATAAACTCGATCCCCTCTATTATCTCCACCTCAGGCATAGTAGAAGGTCCAGCAAAACCTAGAAAGTATTATCTACAGGGCTAAAAGGAAAAAATGTTGGATTTTCGACCTATGGAATATGAGGATGAAAGGATGACCGAGGCGGTGAAATCTTATATACTTCAGACCGTTTTTTGGAGGGTCAAGGGAGATCCGTTCTGTCAAAATGAGGGCTGTCTTTTATACAATTCTCACTAGCAGCGGGAAGTGATAAATAATCAAATCAGGGGAAGCTTATGTGAGAAACATCGAAACGAGTTGGATGAATTTTTGCAAGTGCTATAACTCCGTTATAGTTAAATAAGTGGCGTATCGTGTTCCTAAGTAAATAGATCCGAGACCATGATAACGATAATAATAGGAGCGCTCTTTTTGAGCGTGATACACGCTTTGATCCCGAATCATTGGATACCTCTGGTCTCTATCGGCAAGGCCGAGGACTGGGAAAGGAAAGAGACAGTCTCTTTTACGGCTATAGTCGGTCTCGCAC
>JAGXLI010000068.1 GCA_018334755.1 Thermoplasmatota archaeon | reverse complement strand
CTTCCGCCGCATCTCAAGCTTTGGAGGAGAGGGAATTCGACCTCTGCGTGATAGACGAAGCGACCCAATCCACCGAGCCGTCCTGTCTTATCCCCGCAGTGAAATCGGACAAGTTAATCATGGCCGGCGATCATAAACAGTTGCCTCCAACCATACTGAACAAGGAAGCCAAAGAAGAAGGTCTTTCCGAGACGATGTTCGAGAGGTTGATCGCACTCTTTGGTGACGATATAAAGACACTTCTCAGGGTCCAGTACAGGATGCACGAGAAGATAATGAGATTTTCGGACGAACAGTTCTATCAGGGAAGAGTGGTGGCCGATGAGAGCGTGAGGGAGCACACGCTTTCCGATATCATCGGGGAAGGAAGATCGGGAAAATTCGCTGAAGTGCTGGATCCGAATGAACCTTTGATCCTTCTAGATACGGATCATCAGATGCCCGAAAGAAGCAAGCCCGGGTCAACTTCCAAAGAAAATCCGGGTGAAGCTCTTCTAGCCAAGGAGATCTCACAAAGATTCCTAAAGATGGGGCTGGAGCCGCGAGATATAGGGATAATCACGCCCTACGACGACCAGACGGACCTGATAGAGAGAAAGATAGAAAAAGAAGAGATAGAAGTGGATACCGTGGATGGTTTCCAGGGGAGAGAAAAAGAGGTCATAATACTATCACTCACGCGGAGTAACGATAGAGATAATATCGGCTTCCTGAAGGACCTGAGAAGGTTGAACGTGAGTATAACTCGGGCTAAAAGAAAGTTGGTCGTACTTGGAGATACTGAAACACTTTCTACACACCCCGTCTACGAGGAACTCTTTGACTATATAGAAAAAGAAGGAAGAAAGGTCGAAGTCTCCATTTAGAAAAAAGGTTACTCGAACAGACTTTTCTGTATCCCTGTCAGTTCATCGATACCTTTTTCAGCCAGATCCAGTAATTTGTCGTGCTGGTCGCGCGTGAATACGGCCTCTTCTCCCGTGGCCTGGACCTCTATAAAATTACCTCTGTCGTCCATGACTACGTTCATGTCCACGTCTGCATCTCTATCATCCTCGTAACAAAGGTCTAGGAGTTCTTCATCTTCGACTACGCCTACGCTCGTGGCCGCTACCTGTCTATCCATGGGATCTTCATCTATTTGTTCTTTCTCTAACATGTCTTCAACCGTTAGCTTGAGGGCTACCCATGCCCCGGTGATGGATGCTGTCCTCGTACCACCGTCAGCCTGCAGAACGTCGCAGTCTATCCACAGGGTGCGTGGACCTATCTTCGACAGGTCGATACCGGCTCTCAGACTCCTGCCTATCAGGCGCTGTATCTCTTTTGTCCTTCCTTTAGCTCCCCTCCTTTCTCTTCTAATGCGTTCTTCCCCGCTTCCGGGGAGCATCCCGTACTTTGCGGTTAGCCACCCGTGATCGGCTTCTTCTTCATCGATCCAGGGAGGTAGTGATTCTTCGACCATGACGGTACATATGACCTTTGTCTTGCCCGTTTCGATCAATGCTGAACCTCGCGGATTTTCCAGATGATCCGGCTTTATAGACGTAGCCCGTAACTCGTCGTTCGCTCTGTTCTCTCTCGACATCATTACACCTTTCTAGGTTTCGAACGACATGAGTGATATAAATCTTAGGCCGGTTCTAACTTGAGGAACGGACCCGCGAGGCGGAAAAGTTATTATCCGTTTACGTTTTCACGGGGTAAGATGGAATCGGAATGGGATGAGATAATCACGAAAGGTGCAGAAGCAGAGGTCTGGAGGGGCAGTTGGAGAGAACGTAAGGTAATAATAAAAAAGAGGGTCAAAAAGGGGTACAGACATCCCGAACTCGATGAAAAGATCCGAAAGATGAGGATCAGGAAGGAAGCCCGTCTCCTGACGGAAGCCAGGAATTTAGGCGTTCCCGTCCCCATCATATATGATCTGGATGAGATAGAGACCAAGATGGTCATAGAGTACTTTGAAGGTGATAGAGTTCTAGACTGTATAGAGGACGGGGTAGATGTGGACCTTAAAAAGATAGGAAGATTCATAGGGAGACTTCATGACGCGGGCATAACTCACGGGGACCTGACAACTTCGAACATCCTTTTCGACCGTTCCGAAAAAACTCACTGCTTTATCGATTTCAGCCTGGGGGAGAAGGAATCTTCAAAGGAGATGATGGGAGTCGATCTACACCTGCTGAAGGAGGCGCTTGTCAGCGTCCATGACGATCCTTTAGAACTTTTCGAAGAAGTGATGAAAGGCTATGAAGAAAGATGTGGATATCATAGTGAAGTAGTGGATTGGCTTGAAAAGATAGAAGATAGGGGAAGATATAGATGAAAGATGAGACTTTGACCGTGATAACTTCGAACCAGGGCAAATACAGGGAATACAAGAAACGGCTTGGAGACCATTATGAAGAAGTGGAGATGTCGAACGTAGGTTATCCGGAAATCCAAGCGTCAAGGTTGGAAGAGGTCGTGGATTTCGCCCTAGAAAAGCTCGCTACTCATTCACCACTCGTCATAGACGACAGCGGCCTTTTCGTCGATGCGCTGGGCGGATTCCCGGGAGTTTACTCCGCTTACGTAATGAACACGATAGGTTGTGATGGGATCCTTTCTTTGATGGAGGACCGCGATCGGAGAGAGGCCAGATTCGAATGCGTCATAGGATATATAGGGGAAGAAAGGAAGAAGTTCAAAGGTACCGCCGAAGGTACCATCATCGAGGAGCAGAGAGGGAGTAAAGGTTTTGGGTACGATCCCATCTTCTCACCGAAGGGATATGAGAAGACCTATGCAGAGATGACGTCCCAGGAGAAAAATGAGATCAGCCACCGAGGGCGTTCGATGGAAAAATTCTTGGACTTCGTTAGGACTACGGAGTGATCTGGTATCGTATCAATCGGATATGACCCTCGTGACCTGGAATCGCTCGCCGTCGAACAGTAGGGTGAAGTAAGAAGTCTTATGTTTGGTGGACCTCATCTTGTCTATAGCTAGATATCGACGGGTTTCTACTTTACCCAGTCTTTCTTTACTCAAAATTATCGTTCCATCCGCCAGGAATTCCTCCTCACGGAGGGTTTCCTTCGTCCGGGCCCTCTCGGTCAGAAGGAAAGAAGTGAGGCCCTGTATGTCCCTGAGCCATTCAAAGATATGGAAGAGGGTCTCTCTTCTATCTTCTATGTTAGAGATCATCTCCAGCGTGGTCAGTGAATCCACCACTAACAACTCATAGTCAGTGGTGGCCCTGATGTTCTCCACATATCGCTTGAAGACTTCAACCCAGTCGTCCGGATTTGTCTCGACGGTCTCTCGCAGGTAACCGACGTCGACTATAGTGATCTTGTCTTCGACATCTTTTGGATCCATATTGAGACTTCTGAACTGGGTCTCTAGACTTTCCCTGCTCTGCTGGAACGAGATGTAAAGACCTTTCCTTCCGTTTTCGAGAGCGTTGTGGTAAAGTATGTTGTATGATATCGATGATTTAAAAGTGCCGGGATTACCGGAGATGAGAACGACATGATCTTCGGGGATACCTCCCGACATCTGGCTGTCTAGATCGTCGATATATGTTTTGACTCTCTCTTTATCGCTCATATTTGGTGCACCCCCTCTTCAATGATCGTTTTATCACCGACTTCTACCGTCGGTTCGAGCATCACGAGGTCCCAATGTAGAGTGGATTCGTTCTCTCCACCGAAGCTCCTGTTCTCACCCAGGGCGATATGTATACTCCCCATTATCTTTTCGTCCGTCAGCGTGTATCCTATCGCTTGGTTCACTTCTGGGTTGATCCCGATACCGAACTCACCTATCCTGTCCTTATCGCCATGGGAGTGCTCAAGTACCTCGTTGAATACATCCCCGTTCTTATCAGCCTCCACGTCTACTATCTTTCCCTCTTCGAACCTGGCCGTGATACCTTCGATCTTGTTTCCCTTGTAAAATGCAAGGTCGAAGAAGACTTCTCCCTCCGCACTCTCTTCAAGTGGGGCGCAGAAAACTTCCCCCGCCGGCAGGTTGTTGCCGACGTCACCATTTTCTAGATCGTCATCGTCGATGATCCCGTCGTCGACTATTATCCTTCTATCCTCGATAGAAAAATTCAGATCCGTACCTTTGTTGGAAGTGATATGGACTTCGTCTTCTCCTCTCATCTCATCCGCTATACTTTTCCCTTCTTCATGGAGCTCTTCATAATCCGTGTTCATAGCTTTCCAGAACATGTTCCAGAAATCTTCGTACTCTATTCCGTACATCTCCGCTTTTTCCTCCGTGGGATAACCTATACCGGTCCACCGGATATTATCCTCCTGGAATTTGTCGTTGATCTTTCTCTTCCCTCTGCGTTTCGCTCCTATCTTTTCCTCGGAAAGTTCCGACAGCTGTCTGGGATCTCTCTGATGATCGACTCCTATAACGCCGTCGATATCGTCCAACCAATTTAGATAATATTCTGGGGTTTTCTCGAGATAATCTATATCGACTCCTTCTATCATCTTTTTTTCTAATGAGTCAGAATTGGATTTGATCACGGGAAATGCCCCGTTTTTTCTAACGCTCAAAGCTATCTCTTCGATCATGTCAAAATTGTGAGGTCCTCCGTTCACCTGGATCACTTCATCTTCTTCGACCTTCATGCACTGGTTTACAACTTTATCAGCAATCTCACCTAAGTCCACTTCTATCATTTCAATCAGCTTGTTTTATTACCTTTTAGAAGGTAAAAAACATTTTGGTCTTTTGATCTAGAGGATGAAACATCAAAATATCTTCTGTATGAGGGACGGGATATCTTTTGGATCGGAGACGACGAGATCCGCTTCTTCCATTTCTTTTCCTCCATAACCATATCTAGCTCCGATATTCGGAATCCCGACGGTTTTGGCCGCCTCTATATCGTGATACCTGTCACCTATCATTATACCGTAGTCGGTAGAAAATTCGTTCATCAGTTCTTCTATCAGATCGGCTTTCGATCTATCATCTTTGTAAGACTTGATCGAGGAGAACTTATCTTCCATGGAAGTCGCTCTCAGCACTTCTAGGATGTAGTCTTCTCGGCCGTTCGAACATATCGCGAGTTCGTATCCTTCGCCTTCCAGTTCTTCCAGCATCTCCTTTGTCCCGTTATAGAGCGTGGCTTCAGAAGAGATCATCTCCCTCTCGTTCCTCACTATCTCCTCCCTTATCTCGTCTTTAAGGCCGAGTTTGTCTTCGGGTGTAAGGTTTTCGATTATCACTTCTGTCGGTTCGCCGAACTGTCCCAGTATCTTTCTTTCGCTCAGATCGATATCGAATTTCGAGAAAGCCTTTTTGAGCGCCGGAACGCTGGTTTTCTCCGTCTTGTAAAGCGTACCGTCCAGGTCGAAGATCACAATTTTATTTTCCATCACAGCCACCTTTTTATTCGATTTTTTCTAATATTTGGCAGGCTTTACACTTTTCGTTCATTGAGGGTTCACCACATTTCTTACATCTTCCTAATTCCTTTTCACCGTCGTACTTTTCCTGAAGAGGACCCTTTACCTTCTCGTAGGAACTCAGCAGAGAGAATTTGGTACCGGGCGTATTGTCTTCGAGTTCTCCCAGGACATCTCTATAAAGTCCTCTCAGAGCGGTCTCGGCATAGGGGCATTCCTGTTCATGCACTTCCATGTCCGAGAGCAAGGCGTAAAGATAAGTCTCCTTCTCGGTGACCCTCTGAAGGGGACTGATCCTCGGGACCAGACCCTCTTTGACTTTTTTGTGTGGCGGTAGTCTTGCCATCTTTTTCATATCGGCCCTGCAGAAGTTCATGAGTATCGTCTGGGAAGTATCGTCCAGATTTAATCCCGTAGCCAGAAGATCGAGACCTTCCTTTTTGGCCGCTTTGTTCATCAACCATCTTCTCAGGACTCCGCAGACCGAGCAGGGCATCCCCGCTCTTTCTTTCCCTAACATCTTATCTAGGGTGTATCCGAACTTCTCTTTGAAGGAGACGATCTGATAGTCGATACCCATCCTCTCGTATACTTCTTCGGCTATCTTGAGACTTTTAGGCCTGTAATCTTTTATCCCCTCGTCGATGGTGATGCCGAAGACCCTGCTGTCCCTCCTATCTTTCAATATCTCGTGGATCATCTTTAAAGCTACGATACTGTCCTTACCTCCGGAGACCGCCACACCTATGTCTTTACCTCTTCCCAGGTCGACCTGCTTTCTGAACTCTTTGAAGACCTTGGTCTCGAAAAAGTCCTTGAAATGTTTCTCGCAGAGGTTCGCCCCACTGTATCTTATGTGGATCACAGCAGGTTTTTCACATCGACTGCATTCCATCTACTCCGTCTTATCACTTTTCGTATAAAAAGATTGGTCATTTTTTGGATGCGTTGAAAAGGTTTATGTATTTAAGTGAAGATGTAATAATCGATGAAATGGCCTTTAGTAGCGTATAGGATCGGTCTCGTCATCTTCTTGGTCGCGATTTTGTTAATTGCGGCCATGGCGGTCATGCCGGTTCTCGAGGGAGATGTATCCGTGGAACGCGACCAGGAAGGAATAGATTGGAGCTTAGAGAACGAGACCTTCACTGGAGAGGCCAGCGTTTGGATAAACAACTCAGGGTACCTGGATTTCGAAAAGATCGTTTTTGACCTGCACGTCGAAGCGCTCGAAGATTTCCAGGTAGAGACCACTCATAAAGTGGGTAAGATCAGCGCTGGGGAGGATAGGAAGATAGATCTGACATTTTCTAAAAAAATTTCAGAAATACCTGATGATGTCAAGACACATCTTCTCCGGCACGATACCGAGGTGAACATGAGCGTGGACATGAGCGGGCAGTACTCTTACGCACTTTTCACGTTCACGGCTGAAAGAGACGACGTTTTTCACTGGGGCGCGCCTTTCTATGATCTCACCATATCGGACCTGTCTTACTCGGATGGAGAAGGCATGGTGGATGTAAGTTTCGAGAACCATTATCGAGGGGAGTTAGATTTTACCGTTACCGTAGAACTTTTCAACTCCCAGGGAGGTAATGTGGGAAGTACAACTGAGAGTTATACGGTCCCTTCCGGGAGCAGTTTTGATGAAACCGTGAGTGTAGAACTGACCGAAGAGCCGGAGTACGCTGTAGTGACATTTGAAGAAGAAAAGAGCGGGATGGAATTCCAGGAGGAAGTGTATAGATGAACGAAGAAAAGTCCATCTTGAAGCCGATACTCGTCGGCATCATATACTTCTTGGTGTTCGTGGTCCTGGTTGCGGGTATCATCATCTTCGTCAAGAGCTCTTTTCCAGAGCTGAAAGGTGTTTTTCATGGAACTTTGACCTACGTGGTCCTTTTGGGTTCGCTCGTTGCCGTGATGGCCGCCGTGACCTCATATTTCGACAAAGGAACAAAAACGAGGATGTTCTTTGGTTTGTCGAAAGCGGGGTCTATGATACTTTTCCACCTCGGTATCTATCACAGTATGGATATAACGATAGAGAGGCGCGATGTCATGATCGGGGTGGATTATCCCGGGATGAGATCGCTGGTGATCTTGCTTTTAGTCCTCTATGCGGCTTATTTCGTATTTGAATATCTTTTACACAAGGGGGAAAAGGAAGAAGAGATCGAGACTTACGAGGAAACGAGGACGAGAAGGGAAAGGATCAGCGAGCCCTCTGAAGTACGGGACGATCAGAGCCAATGGAAGTAGAGATCAGTGTGGAAACTCAACTTATATATATGGCTACATTCTGTTGATTTAGATAGATAACATGATAGATGATGCGAGAGTCACGGAGAGCATCGTTAACAGGTTTTTTGAAGAGTTTTCCGATCACACTCGGATAGACGTAGCTATAGCGGGGGCCGGCCCGGCCGGTCTCGTCGCCGGACGGTACCTGGCGGAAAAGGGCTACCAGGTCGCCATCTTTGAGAGAAAACTTTCCCCCGGCGGTGGGATGTGGGGCGGCGGTATGGGTTATCCCGTCGTGGTTCTTCAGGAAAGTTCCGTAGAAGAGTTGGAGAAAGTAGGAGTGAAGACAAGAGAAGAGGGTGATGGCTACTATACGGCGGATTCAGTGAGTTCTGTGGCCAATCTTCTATCTTCGGCTATAGATGCGGGATGTAGGGTTTTCAACATGATCACTGTCGAAGACGTACTTTACGAAGAAGGAAGTGTGAAAGGATTCGTTATAAACTCGTCTCCTATTGAAACTGCAGGTCTTCACGTCGATCCTATAACTATCCGGGCAGAAGCGACAATCGACGCTACGGGTCACGATGCTGAAGTCTGTAACGTGGTAGAAGAGAAGGCCGGTGAACTGGAGACCGAAGAAGGCACGGTGATGGGAGAGAAGTCCATGTGGGCCGAAGTCGGTGAGAAGACCGTTGTTGAAAATACGCAAGAAGTCTTCCCGGGTCTTTGGGTGACCGGCATGTGCGCCAACGCCGTGATGGGAGCACCTAGGATGGGTCCCATTTTTGGAGGCATGCTGCTCTCCGGGAAGAAAGTTGCGGAGCTGATCGACGGGGAGATCTAAGGATTTTTTGAATTTGATAGGAAAAGTTTCAGTTTAACCTGGGACTTACAGAAGGATCAGATCTTTTCCTCTATTCTTTGAAGGGGCGATGAATTCGGAAAAACGGAGCGAGTGAAGACGCTTTTAATTCTTTTTGCACGTATGTACAACTGCGCATATATGCAGGAAAATTAATAAATGTACGAACATACAATTTTATGATGGAAGCTAAGTTTGCGGAAGGAGCACCCTTGATCGGATGCCCGATCTAACTAGGAAATTGTACCCTATAGGAGTTCATCTATCACGATCACAGAAAGACTACGCACTAGAGTATGAAATCTCCGCTTCCTTAGCCCTCATAGGAGGTAAGCTGAGATCGGCCGAGAAAGATGGTTGGTAATCCTTGTTATGGTCGTCCTAGTTACCAGTGTTAGTTTAAACGCTACCATATTCGTGGATACGGAGACCGCTTACGGTATGAACACCGAAGGCAAAGACGAGGATGAGTTCCAACATCTTCATGATGAGACGGAAGATGGCGAAAGGAAGTCGAATCAGACATCAGAGAATGAAGGTAGCGATACTTCCGTGAACATAGGTTCTTCTGAGAGTTGGAACAGCTCCGCTTTAGGAGACAGGTACTTGAAGAATATATCAGCGAGATATTACATGGAACCTCATCGAGAAGCCACAGATATAAAGATCAACGGTTCTCAGAAGATGTGGCTCGGTCATAATCTAAGTTGGTTGGGCGACGCCAACGGTAACGGCTACGACGATTTCGTCCTAGGAGCGCCTAACAATGATTCCGCGAAAGGAGCGGCATTCATCTTCTTTGGATACGCGGGCTTCAGCTTGGGTGAGATAGACGTTACGGAGGCGAACGTGACGATCAACGGAGTGTCTAATGGAGATAAATTAGGGTGGGACGTTGCGGGAGCCGGAGACGCTACTGGAAATGGTTACAACGATGCTGTAGTAGGTGCGCCTGGAGCCGGGAACGTCTATGTATTCGAAGGC
>JAGXLI010000016.1 GCA_018334755.1 Thermoplasmatota archaeon | reverse complement strand
CTGAAGAAATCCATTATATGCCTTAAAAGCCCGCCTATGAAGAAAGCGAAAGGTATGATAAATCCCAAGATAGCCAAGGCGGTTTTGACACCTCTCTCTTTTATTATCATCAAAAAATTAGCCACGCAGGGAACGAAGAGCGTGATCGCCACAATAGCTATCAAGAGTTCCGTTCCCTGTATCGCTCCAGAATTGGCCATATCCAAAAGACCGGCGGCTCCGAAATCCCTTCTCAGAAATCCGAGTAGGAAGAACTTTGAGGTCTCGGCAGGGAGTCCCATCCAGCCGCTGACCACCGGCTTCAGCCCCTCTCTCAGTATCTTCAAACCTCCAGTTATATCTAGAACGCTGATCAGGAAAGTACCTAGGATGAAGAGCGGGAGAGCCTCCTTGAAGAACCAGACCACCTTGTAGTAGGTCTTTTTCAGCACGTTGTCCCACTTCGGTATCCTCAGAGGGGGAAGTTCCATGATGAAATCTCCTCTTCTCCCGGGCAGTATCTTGGAAGCCAGCCAGGAGACGAGGAGGAGCTGAGAGGCTATGACTAAGATCCAGATGAAGAAATACGTCAGCGGGAGAGTGGCCATTATCGCAAAGATGACGCCGAGTTGAGCGGAACATGGTATGCCTAGGGCGAGCATCAACGTCGCTATGGTCCGCTCTTTCTTCGTATCTAGTACACGGGTCGTCAGCGTGGCCATAGTATCACATCCAAAGCCCAGGACCATCGGGAGTACGGCTTTACCGTTGAGACCCACACGTCTCAGGCCTCTATCCGCCATCGCCGCTAACCTGGGTATGTATCCGCAGTCCTCCAAGAGAGAGAATGCCAGGAAGAACATGGTAATTATCGGTAGTATCAGGGCCACGGCCCAGGTGAATCCCACGGTTATGATCCCGAAATCTCCCACCAGGATCTCGCTCACAAAGTTATGACCTATATTTCCGTAGACCAAGCTCTCGATGAATGGATTTACGTGATTCCCAAAGATATTTACCTCTAAAAAATCGACCATCAGCTGCGCGCCGATGTATCCGACGAACTGGTAGAGTAAAAACAGCGCCCCAAAAAAGATGGGTATGCCCGTTAGCGGGTTCATGGTCAGCTCGCTGATCTTTTCTTTTACGGAGGTCTTTTTCACTTCTCCTTTAGAAACGTACTTCTGGAAGATCTCTTCGGCCTTCTTTCTCTGAGCTAACGAGATCACGTAACTCAGGTCCCGGCTGAACTTGCTGTGGAGCGACGAAAGTATCTCTTCGGCCTTCTTCGCCTCCGTTTCTCCGATCTTATCTTCTACAAATTCCTCCATCTCCTCAGGGGCCTGCAGATATAATAGGGAGATGCCCTTATTTCCAAATATATCCGCCAACTCATCCAGCGCATCTTCGATCTCAGGGCTGTAATCCGGCTGAAGATCCGGTACGGAAGCATCTTCAAGACCGGTCCGCAGTGAACGCATGCCCCTGCCCTCGGGAGCGACGGTCTCGAACACAGGGACGCCCAATTCTTCCGATAGTCCCTCAACATCTATGTCTATCAATCTGGACTCCGCTTCGTCTATCATGTTCAGATCCAGTACCAAAGGAACGTTCAACTCGGAAAGCTGTAAGAACAGCATCAGGGCTCTCTTCAGATTCTTCGCGTCCGCGACCTGGACGATCCTGTCGGGTTTCGAACCCAGTACTATATCTCTCGCCACCTTCTCGTCTTCCGAGATGGGTGTCAAGGAGTTAGCTCCCGGCGTATCGATAACCGTCCCGGATTTTGCAAATTTTGATTTGCCTTTGCTGACTTCTACCGTGGTCCCAGGAAAATTTGAGACTTCCCTATACGTTCCGGTCAGATAAGAAAAGACGATAGATTTACCCACGTTTGGGTTCCCGACTAGGGCGGTCAGATCCTCTTCTTCAGGTATCTCTAATGCTTCTCTCGCGTATTTAATCCCGATCACCTTCTACAGGACATATCTCTATATCACAAGGGGGTATCTCATTACCATGTGGACATTCTTCGGGAGCCCCTAATCTCTCGCACATCTCGTTTATCATCTCTAGATCGAATATATGCTCCATCTCGCACGCCTTTTCATGCAGGGTCTGCCCTGAGATGGAAAAGTATTCATCGAGAAAGACCTCTATGACCCTGTGGGTCCTGACGATCCTTTTGCCCTCTGTAAGGCCCTTCCCGGTCAATTTTACTCCCTGATAGGGTCGATACTCGAGGCATCCTTCTTCTTCGAGCCGAGGGAGTACCTCTGTGACGGTCGGAGGCTTTACCCCCAACTCTTCCGCTATCTCTCCGGTCTTTATCTTCTTTCCATCTGCCTTCAGGGACAGTTTATAGAGGGTCTCCAAGTACTCTTCCCTGGTCTCTTTATTCATCTTCTATCTTGGTTATTAGGTATCCCTAAATTTAAATTTTTCGGCCTACCTAAAAATTTTAGTGGCACTGATCTTCGTTCTTGTCAGGATCCTACATCGAAAAATTATTTATATTAAAAAAGGATTAACAATTTGGTGATATTTTTGGCAACGAATCAACCTCAAAACAGGCAGGGCAATAGGCCCCAACAAAGTCCACATCCACCCCTACCGAAAGGGCTGAAGAAGAACAAGTTCACGATCAGGCAAAAAGTACTCTCTATAGGTAATAAATACTACATGGAAGACGATATGGCGAGGACCGTGGGTTTCTGCAAACAGAAGGTCTTCAAGCTTAAAGAGGATATCAGGATATACAAGAGCAAAGATATGAACGAGGAACTCTTTAGGATCAAGCAGGAAGAGATATTGGACTTCAGCGGGACCTTTGAAGTGATAGATTCAAGGACCAACAAGACCATCGGGTTCTTAAAACGGAAGGGATTCAAATCCATCATGAAGGACGAATGGGTTTTGAAGGATCCCCAGAAGAGAGAGATCGGAAGAGTGAAAGAGGATTCGGCTATCAAAGCTTTACTCCGGAGGACCATCCTGAGTTTCCTCCCCTACAATTACAAGATATCTTACCAGGGGCAGCAGGTAGGAAAGTTCAAAGAAAAGCTCACCTTGATCCGGGACGTATACAATCTGAATATGAACAACGATCCCAATTTCCAGGTAGATAGAAGACTCCTGCTGGCGATAGCGATATGTCTGGATGCGATAGAAAACGAATAGATCAGGGTTGACTTCAAATTCCTAGGACCCCGCTAGGATGACTTCGTTTCCACCCATTCTTGAATCACAAAAGTTATTTCCCTAGAAAGAGCTTTCAGGTGAGAGATGAATAAGGACAGGTACTGGGAGATCGACACCCTCAGAAGCATAGGATTAGTGTTCATAATAATCTTCCATACGGTATTCGACCTGAATTATTTTGGAGATCATAATATCTACCTTCGCGGCGGTATCTGGTGGTTCCTGGGCAGAACTGGTGCGGTCATATTTATCTTTCTAGTGGGCCTTTCTTTGACTTTGAGTTATAATCGAAAAAAGAAAGAGGTGAACGATGATCGACTGTTTCCCAAGTATCTAAAAAGAGGGCTAAAGATATTCTTTCTAGGTATGTTGATAACTGGTTTCACGTGGCTTCTGGTTAGAGACGGTTTCATAATCTTTGGCATATTACATTTGATTGGTGTCTCGGTGATACTCGCATATCCTTTTTTGGAATACAGGTATCTCAACTTACTGCCCGGCCTTCTCTTCCTGATCTTGGGATTTGTGCTTATGGATATGTACTTCCAGTTCGGATGGCTCTTCTGGTTGGGTTTCAGACCCGAGGGTTTCTACACCCTGGATTATTTTCCTCTTTTACCGTGGTTCGGCCTGGTATTGATAGGGATATTTTTCGGTAATCTTCTTTATCCGGGATACCAGAGAAGGTTCGAGATACCGGATCTATCTGATAATAAGATCATAGAAGGGCTTTCCTTCCTCGGCCGCAACACGTTAGTGATCTATCTGCTGCATCAACCCGTGATCATAGCCATACTCTATTCTCTAGGTCTCATCGACCTGCCGTTCTTATGATCTCTCGGCTATTTATACTCCCCACAGTTCTCGCAGTACCATCTCTCGTACTCCTCCACCCACTGTAACTGAGCTCTGCAGTCCGGGCAAGTTTCGCTCCTAGTCGACTGGGACGCCGCTCCCCCAGCACTCTTATACTCTTCGCAGTTCTCGCAGAACCATCTCTCGTACTCCTCCACCCACTGTAACCGACCTCTACAGTCCGGGCAACTTTCTTTTTCAGAGGAAAGTGACGAAGCTCCAGTAGCTCCCGCGGCCCCTGCGGTACTTCCTCGCGCCTGGGTTTCCCAAGAAGATCCAGCACCTTCATCACTGGGGTGGGCTGCGTATTCCTCTTCTTCCTCGTCACCCCTTCCTTTCCACGCCAGGACGATGATAACTACGAGTACTATCAGTATCAAGGGGATCAGCCACCAATAACCGCCGAGAAGACCAGAGTCACTGACTATAGACGTTTCGATCGTAAATTCGGTGCTGGTTGTGTTCGTATTACCGGCTTCATCCGTAGCCCTGATTTCGACCGTATGATCGCCATCTTCTAGATCTTCAAAGGTGTGCTGTCCCTCTCCCCCGGGATCTATCCATTCATCTCCGTCGATCCTGACCTCGTAATCAACGATATTAGTCCCTGTAGGTTCCCCGCTCCATTCCACCGTGACGGAATCTTCTTCGATCTTTTTGTCTTCTTCTGGAGAAACTACTTCAAGTTCTGGCGGAGTCGTGTCTATGATGAATGATGAGTTCCCAGTCTCGACGTTACCGGCGTTGTCTACAGCTCTCACTTCTATCGAGTACTCTCCATCTTCTAGATCGTAGGAGTAAAAATTGTCCTCACCGATATCTTCCCACGACTCACCTACTTGACGGATCTCATAATGGTCTAGACCGGTGGTTTCATCCTCAGCCGTCCATTCAACAGTAATGTCGCTGTTGCTCAATATCTCTCCGTCGTAGGGATACGATATACTTAATTCGGGCGGAGTGGCGTCAACCGTGAACGATACGGTCGAAGTCTCTTCATTCCCCACTTCGTCTACCGCCTTTATCTCCACCGTGTGATCTCCGTCTTCAAAGGTAAATGTGTGACTCGTATTCACTCCCACATCTTCCCAGGATCCACCTTCTTTTCTAACTTCGTATTTTTCCACAGCGGTCGTCTCGTCTTGACCCGTCCATTCGACAGTGACGTTGCTGTTATCTACGGTTTCTTCACTTGGTTCTAAAACTTCCACAAGGGGAGGGGTCGTGTCCACGGTGAACGATACGGTTGAAATCTCTTCATTCCCCACTTCGTCCACCGCCTTTATCTCGACAGCATGCTCTCCGTCTTCAAAGGTAAAAGTATGACTCGTAGATTCTCCCACATCTTCCCAGGATCCTCCTGTCTTTCTAACTTCGTAGTGCGTCAAACCGCTCATCTCGTCCTGGCCACTCCATTCGACCGTTACGGTCTCGTGATCGAAATTGCTTCCTTCTGAAGGGGAATCTATGCTGATATCTGGAGGATCGGTATCCACGAAGAAAGTAACGCTGTCTTCCGCTTCATGTTGCTCCACATCCACGGCTTTAACGTTCACCCAGTGTTCGCCCGTTTCCAGGTCCTCAAAAGTGTGAGAAGTGTTTTCACCTATGTTTTTCCAGTTTTCGGTGTCCCTCCTTATCTCATGATTGGCCGCGTAGGAGGAGTTCCATCCTATGGTGACGGTTCGACCGCCGAAACCTCCTCCTTCCTCAGGTGAAATTATCTTGATCCCTACGGTCTGGACTTTGAAGTTCACGATATCTGTGACCGTATCGCCCAGTATCCCTTCAGTTCTGACCTCGACGGTATGATCGCCGTCTTCTATACCGGTAAAAGTGTAGTTCGTTGAGGTCCCAACATCGGTCCAGTTGTTACCATCAAGTCTGACTTCGTTGTGTTCAAAGTTCTGGGCGATCCACTCCACCGTGAAGTTGGATTCTCGCACGACTTCCCCATCCTGCGGGGAATCTATCTTCACAGAAGGTCCTTCCGGGACACCGTTGTGCGCGACCAGAGCGTAATCCTGGCTCGGCTCACCGTCGTTGTTCCCATCCGATGGAATATTTTTGCCCTGGATCTTTACCGTGTAATTACCTTCTTCAACGTCGCTCGGTTTTATGAAAACGTTCTCTACATTGTTCACGTCGTCATATCCGTCGCTATTTTGGTCGAAATCACCGTTCGCATCGGTCCCTGCCGGTGTCCAGCTGTTCTGAAATGCGTTACCGGTGTAGGTCTGGCCGGTCGGAGATTCGACCACCAAGTTCAGATCGTTCTTCAGTATCTCAGTATCGCCTTCGGCCGCCTCCTCATCGGTCCAGGTCAGCGATATATCCAGGGGCTCAGAAGGATCCTGCACTTCGACTTCATGAGCATCTTCCTCTCCCGTCTTCAAAATCGACATCTGATCTTTAAGGATGAAGTCCAGATCGGAATCGATCATCGCCGTTAAATTCACCATGCCCCAACCTTCGTCCTTGTTGGGTATAGGACCTGTATTTCCATCTGCATCGTCTAATTCGGTAGCTGTATTGATCATGAGACCCCTTACCATGGCCGGGCTTGGAGTGTAGAGGTAGGTATCTTCAAACCAGTCAACCACCACAGCTGAGGCTCCGGCCACCGCAGGATTGGCCATGGAAGTACCGCTCATCGGAGAATAAGAGGGCTGTCCCTGTTCGGCTGCCCAGAAGGTAGAATCGATACCATCTCCAGGAGCTACCACATCTGGTTTTATACGGTTATCGTTGGTCCATCCACGGGAACTGAATTCAGCGATATTGTCTGGGTTCTTACAGGAAAAGTAATCTGAATGTTCGTCCTCCAGTTCGGGGTTAAAATTCTCCGTAGCTCCGACCGAGATGACGTTCTTGGCGGTCGCGGGGGCCGCCACCGTATTGGGATCCGGACCACTGTTACCCGAAGCTACGGTGATCACCATCTGCTCGTTAGTGCCGGTCTCGCGGTCCGCGTCTCTAACCGCCGCGTCATAGACTTCCGAAGTGATGAGGTATTCACCAAAGTTTTGGGTGGCGCCCCAGGAGTTAGAATGTACGTAAGCATCTTCACTCTGCTTTGCCTCCTCAGGTAAAAGGTAGACATCCTGAGGTACGGATGCATTTATGAATACTTTCTGAACGTGTAATTCGGCATCCGGGGCTGAACCCTGAGCAGTGTAATATGGACCAAGATCAGTGATCCAATCCCACGTTCCCGGTTCAGTATTTCCCGAGCCGTCATGAGTATTTCCGGCGATAGAGCCGGCCGTATGGGTCCCGTGGCCCTGTCCATCATTCGGAGTTCCTTCATTATCCCCCCAATTTCCATCCGGAACGGTGCCGCTTTCATCGAATCGCATCCCGCTCAAGACCCTATTTTGGAAGTCTGGATGACCCGCGTCACCTACGGTCCCGTCACCGAGTCCAGTATCGGCTACAGCGACTACGACGCCGTCTCCGGTGTAGCCCATCTGGTTGACTTTAGATCCATGATCTCCCTCTCCTCGATAGGGATCCCATGAGGGATGACTCGTATCTTGGGCGTCCCATTCCTGTAAACCTCCACCGATTATCTGGGTCGCCATCTCATCCTTGAGTTCCATATCCGCTTTGTTAGATATGTAATAGACCTGAGGTATCCTAGCCAGGCTGTTGAACGAATTTTGATCCTGAACCTCGGCTAAGACCTGGGTTCCGAGTGTTCCTGTTCCGGTCATTGATATGATGTTGACCTTCGATCTGATTTCATCGATCACGTCTGAAGAGGGTTCTCCGGCCAGTCTGATGGTTACATGTCCGGGTTCAAGATCGTCTGCGAGTTTGAATCCCGGTTGATAGACACTGACCCAATCCACGAAATCTAACGCCTCAACTTCCTCCGCGGTTTTAGGGGTCATCTTCGCTTCGTAGACGTAGTTGGGCTGATAATTCAACACATCTACGCCTCTCGCTTCAAGGTCTGCCTGCCACTCCGGATTCACCGGACCTACCATGTCTATGATATACAGGCCTTCAGTACCTTTTTCGTATCCTTTTAAAGACAGGGCGGGATCAAGATCAGGAAGGCCCTCGTCGCTTTCAAAAACGTGACCGTTTATGTTCAACTCGTTGCGGTCCTTCAGTCTGTCTATCTTGTAATTATCTTTCAACCCAGAGATCCGTTTCTCTTTAACCTCTACAAGAGTAAATCTGCCGTACCGGTCGATGACATCTGAATGTTGCAGACCTTTCATCTCTTCTTTTTCAAGGTCCTTTATCATAACGATCTTCATCTCATCCGATCCCTCTACATCTACAGGATCAGAATATGAGATACCTACAAAAATCGAGGTCACTAAAATGCCTACGCAGAGAAAAGACAAGATCCTATATGGGAGTTTCATGTTTTCGCCTCCTTTATTTAAGTCGAATAAATATTAAAGATGAACACTAATAAAGTTTTCCGAGTCCATTTCTAAAAAAAACAAAGCCGAAAAAAAGACCCTTACTTTTAAATAATTCACACCATACCGAATCGATGAGAAAACCGAAACAGAAGACGGTGGCATTGGCTTTTATCTCCCTAGCCTGGTTGATCATCTTCGTCGGGCGTTTGACGGGACCGACTCTATTGGTCCAGATAGAAAAAAGTCTGAATATCACCGATCCACAGGCAGGGGTCGCGTTATCCGCGATGTGGTTTTTATACGGGATAATGCAGTTCCCCGGTGGAGCGCTCTCCGATTCTTTCGGAAGGAAGAAGGTAATCCTCCTATCTATATTGAGCTTCGCTCTAGCCAATATACTGATCGGCCTTTCTTTCAATTACTTAGTTATGTTAGTTACCTTTTCTTTATTAGGCATGGCCGCCGGTCTTTTCCCCTCACCAAGTTTGACCATGCTTTCCGAATTGTTCAAGGAAAAGAAGGGGAAAGCATTAGGTATAAGGTCCGGGGTGGGGAGCCTTTCGGGTCTGGTTCCCATGGTCTTACCCCTTCTAGCTCTGATGATCGGATGGAGAAATATATTTTTACTGTGGGCTGTCGTCTCTTTTGTGATCCTCTATCTTTTCTATATCTTCGTCGAAGAGACCCTGAAGGAGCCCAAGAAAAGAGCGGCTCTTCCTCAATTGAAGATGGGGCTGAAATCTCTCGCTGAAAAGGAGACATCTTTCATGTTCATCATAAACCTGATGATCTCCTTTTCCTGGATCGGGATGATATCGTGGTTCCCGACCTACATCCAGAAGGCAAAGGGCTTCGGGCCGGAGACCGCGGGCGTCCTTTTCTCCATCGTCCTCCTGGGCGGCTTTCTCCTGAAGCCGATCCTGGGCACTCTTTCAGATAAGGTGAACAAGCTCTATTTGATCCTCTTCCTCATCACGACGGCCTCGATCTCACTTTACTTTCTGACGATCACGAGCAGCTTTTTCGGACTGGTCATCATCGCACTCGTCTTCTCTCAGACGGGCGCGTTTTATCCCATAAGAACGTCCTATTTGATGGATAGATGGTACTCTAAAAACGCCGGGACGAAATTGGGTGTTTTCAGATCGGGCATAATTTTACTGGCAAGTCCTATCTCTGCGGTGATAGGATGGACGAAATCGATCTACGGCTTCGATCTCGCTATAATACTCGTAGTCGGCTGTCTGATCCTAGCAGCATTCATGCTGATAGGGAAATTACTGTTCACTAAATAGCAAAAATTCTTTTAACCACTCGATAGCTCTCCCTTCGGATGGACCTGATCGGTATACTGACTGAATTGGCCACCAACCCGATAGCCTATTCGATAGTCTTTCTTATCTATTCGATATTGGCGGCTGTCATCCTCCCGATCCCTGTAGAGATAGGCCTCTTCAATTATCATATCCATCCAGCCATACTGATCTCGATCCTTGCGATCGGGAAAGGTATAGGAGCTTTCATCGTATTCGAGATCAGCACGAAGGCTAGAAAGGAGATGAAAAAATATACCTCCACCGAAAACAAATTTATAAAAAAGTTGATAGATTACTCCGAATGGTTCGTCCAAAAATATGGTTATTACGGTCTTTTGCTCGTTTTGAGCACCCCACTGATGATCGATTCCGTGTCTTTGTATCTCTTTTCGTTGTTGAATCCCGAGGAGAGTGGGGAAGGTATGAACAGGGAATGGTTCACCATAACGAATGTCATCGCGGGAGCCATACGAGGTATAATCACTCTTGCGGTGTTCTATTGGGTCGGACTAAAACTTGTCTGATATGTCTGCATAGAATAGATCTGAGTGGGTATAGGGCGTACATGCATTCTAAGAAGACGAACCCGCAGTTCGAGTTCGATCAGTGATTAGTATTTTTCTGATGGTCTATCAGGTCTAGGCCGTACCTTCCAAGGTCGACGGCTATATCTATCATCACCAACAACAGAACGGAAGCTGCCGCGATAGTACCAAGTCTAACGACCCCGTTGATATCGCTCGGGAGGTCCTTAGGTTTCTCGGCGATGAGTTCAGAAAAGCTCGCGATAGACCCTGGATTCAGATATATGTTCAAGGACAAAAAAAGCGTTATCAATAAAAGTACGACTCCGGAAGCCAGTAACCCGAATCCCAGCGTTTCTTCAGTCCTCATCGTTTTAAGGTTATGTGAGTATCACTACATATTTTTTATGGAGGAAACCCTCCCATCCTAAAACTATATAACTCTACGCCGTTAGATAAGGACTAACATGATAGAAGAAGGAACGAGAGTGATCCTGTGGAAAAAGGACGACTCCACCCTTATCGAAGTGGATGGAGAGACCAAGAAGATCTCAGGTATAGGAGTAGTGGATACTGAGAGATTCATAGGGAAGGAGTGGGGAAGTGTAGTTGAACTCGGAAGAGAAGAGTACAGGTTGTTCAGACCCGCGATCAGAGACGCTCCTGAATTTTTTGAAAGGGACGCCCAGGTGATCCTGCCTAGGGTCGCTGTGAAGATAGCTCTCTACTGCGATATATCGAACGGTAAAAAGGTGGTCGAAGGCGGCGCTGGATCAGGGATGCTGAGCACTGTTCTTTTAAACGAAGTGGGACCGGAAGGCCAAGTTATAACTTATGAACTGAGGAAAGACTTTATCAAAACTGCAGAAGCCAACCTCGAAAGATTGGATCTGACCGATAGGTGGAGAGCGATCCACGGAGACGTCACTGAAGACGTGAAAGAAGAAAAAGTGGACGCCTTCGTGGTGGACATACCGGAGGCCTGGGAAGCCGTCAAAATGGCTAAAGAGACCCTTAAAAACGGTGGATTTTTCGCGGCTTACATCCCCTCAACAAACCAGCTGAAAAAGACCGTCAAGGAGATGAGAAAGCACGATTTTACAGATATCAAGTCTTTCGAGAGCCTGGAAAGGGAGATGGTCGTAAGAGAGAAAGGCGTGAGGCCGTCCTTCGACATGTTAGGGCATACGGGCTACGTGGCGGTAGGGAGAAAAACACCTAGTTCAGAGGAAAAAACCAGTTAAGAGACCAGTTCTTCTTTCCTGTCTTTTTTCCAACTCTTTATCTCGGCTTCTCGTTTCAGTGCCGCACTTCTATCCTCGAGTTCTTCCGTATAAACTATCTCACAGGGCAGTCTGCTCCTGACATACTTGCTCCCCTCACCGTTTCTGTGTTCCTTTATTCTCCTTTCCAGATCAGTAGTTATCCCCGTGTAAAGAGAATTGTCGGATAACCTCAGGATGTAGAGGTGCCACATACGATAATCCGGTAGGATCGATAAGGTATTAAATTTTGTGAAGTTAGAACTAACGAAAGTTTTACAAATTATAACTCAATGTATCCCCGTAGATAGATATGAATTCGATAATCCTCGCAGGAGGTTACGCCACCAGGCTGTGGCCCGTGACCAAAGAAAAAGCGAAGCCGCTCCTTCCACTAGGCGGCAAACCGATATTGAGTTACATACTGGACGAACTGGAAGAGCTGCCGGAGATGGACAAGATCTACATCACCACGAACGAGAGGTTCGAATCTTCATTCAGGAACTATCTGAAAGAGCGGGAAGAAGAGAGATACGAGCTTCTGATAGAGAAACAGGAAGCTGAAGAAGAGAAATACGGCGCCATAGGCGGGATTATAAACGCTTTAGAGAGCGGGGAAAAGGGCGATTACCTTGTCATCGGCGGAGATAACCATTATTCTTTTGAGATAAAGGAGTTCGTGAATTTTGCCCTGAAAAAAGGGGGTGTGACGAACGCCTGTTTCGAAGTCGAAAGTATTGACGAAGCTAAGAATTACGGTATAGTCGATTTCGACGAGAACGGAAAGATACGGGATTTCCAAGAGAAGCCGGAGCAGCCCAAGTCAAGGATGGCCTCGACGGCCTTTTACTACTTCCCAGAAAATATACTGGAGATTTTCGAGGAATACATCGAGTATTGGGATGGTAGGATCTCGAAAGAAAAATATCTGGACGAGCCCGGAAGATTTCTAGCCTGGACCTCTGAGAGATACGATTGTTACGCGTTCCCCTTCAAAGGTACCTGGGCCGATGTCGGGACGAGACAGGGATACCTGAGGGCGGAGAAGGAGATAAGGAAAGAAAATATAGTCAGGGGACAGGTCAAGGATTCTGAAATAGGAGAAAACGTGACCATCCTGAAAGATACTGAAGTAAAAAATTCTGAGATAGAGAACTCCATCATATTCGAGGACTGCGATATTGAAAGTTCGATGATCAAAGATTCGATAGTTGGCGAGGGAACAGAGATAGAAGATCTAGACCTCCGCGAAGGTCTGGTTAAAAAGTTCCAAGATTGAAGGCGGATAAATATGAAAGTTCTGAGAGACAAGAAGAGTCTAACCAGGTTCTTGATCCTATACAAATCGGCGGTGGACGAGCCCAACAAATTGGCCGATATAGCTTCCGATCTGGACATGAGTGAACAGGCAGCTTCCAACTATATCTCCGAGATGGAACAGGATGACCTGATAGACAGGTCCGGTCGAAAATATCACCCCACTTCTGAAGGAATGGAATTCGTGAGGGAGATTTTGGGAGAACTGGGTTCTTTTCTAGACGAGGCGACCGCCGAGATCAATTTTATATCGACCTGCACCGCGGTAGCTTCAGAGAATATAACAGAGGGTGACGAGGTCGGGCTTTTCATGGAGGACGGCCTTCTCCACGCCTCGCTGAGAGAATCGACGAGTAAAGGTACAGCCCTGCAGAACGCAAAGGTCGGCGAACCAGTGAAGGTGGGCGGCCTGCACGGCATCACAGAGATGGATATAGGAAGATTGTACCTCTTGGAGTGGGACATAACCGACGACACGGACGAATTAGAGAATGTAAAAGAAAAGATCGAAGAGTTGAGTTACGACAAGATCGCGGTCATGGAAGAAGCTCAGTACGGTCTATGCAACATGATCGATCTCGAACCGGATATCATATTCGCTCCGATAGAAGCATCGATTAATGCCGCCGAAAAGGGTTTGGATATATTGTTCATGCTCTCGAAGGACGAATTGGATAGAGTCCTAGAAAAACTCAACAGGAGAAACAGGGACCTCGACGAAGAGTACACCATCGATTACGAAGTGATCTGACTTCTCAGGTCACGATCGGTATATCCCTTCCACATTCCGGGCATATTCCGTCTTTTAAGTTCAACCTTCCAGAGGAGAAATAAGAACGGGGAAGTATCGTCGTTCCACAGTCAGGACAGCGCGTATCGTTATCCGCCGGAAGATTCCCGAGGTAAACGAAATTCATCCCCACATCTTCAGCTATCTTCCTAGCTTCCTCCATCTTCTCGGGAGACGTCGCGGGAACGTCTCTCATCTCGTGATCCGGATGGAATCGAGAGAAGTGGACTACGGTTTCCTTTCCCAAATTTTTCTTTACCCACTGGGAAAATCTGCGTATCTCTTTAGACGAATCGTTGTGGTTCGGAACTATAAGATAGGTTACTTCCACGTGTATCCCTTTTTCTACCGCGGTCTTCGCGGTCTCGAGTACCGGTTCCAACTTCCCGCCGACTGTATTTCGATAAAAATCCTCATTGAAGGCCTTTATATCGATATTCATCGCATCCAGGTACGGTGAGATCTTCTCTAAAGGTTCATCCTCCATGTAGCCGTTGGTGACGTATACCGTATATCCTCCGTTCTCCTCTTTGACCCTCTTGAAGACATCATGACTGAACTCATATGATATCGTGGGCTCGTTATAAGTCCACGCGATCCCGTCATGTTTTAAGATCTTACTGACCATCTGTTCTACCGAGTAATCCCGGAGGTAAGAACTATCCGGGGTTCCACAAGATAAAGACTGGTTCTGGCAGAACAGACAGCTCAGGTTACAGCCGACGGTACCGTGAGAAAGTACCTGGGTCCCGGGATGAAAATGGTACAAGGGTTTCTTTTCTATGGGGTCGGACGCTAAAGACGCGACGCTGCCGTACACTAACGAGTATAAGGTCCCAGCCTGGTTCTCGCGAACGTTGCAGAGTCCTCTTTCGCCGTCTTCTATCAAGCAGTTATGGGGGCAGAGGTTACATCTGACCTTGCCCTTGCCTTTCTCCTCCCAGAACATGGCTTCCTTCATACTATCTCATTCAATAATGAACTACATTCTACAAATACGTTATGCTTCGGTCGGAGCTCAAATGATGATCCATCTATTCATAGGAATCTGTCTCTTCGATCTGTAGAGTTGATATCTCTGAGATACGGCGAAAATGATCGGTATTTCGGGTCAATATCTTTTCGTTTTCTCTTATAGCGATCCCCGAGATCATGGAATCCTGAGGCTCTACCTTTTTTCCTTTTTTGCACAGGATACCATCTATACTACCTCCTATCTCCCCTGCAGTACGATCAAAATCATGGACCGCTCGAGACGCCAGGACGTCCTCTATTTTTTCCTTTTCTTTCTCTGCCTTATCCGACTGCTCTATACCCGACCATAACTCAAAAAATGAGATAGACGTGATATTGACAGGTTTGTCGTTCTCCTCCAATTCTTCCACCTTCTCCACTGCTTTCTCTTCCCCCCTCATCACATCGATTATGAAGCTGGTATCAGCTAGCATCTTCTATACTCCCCTTGATATCGTCTATCCTATCTCTAGTTTTATTTCTCGTTTCCTTGATCCTTTCTTCCAATCTATCAGCTTCATCTTCCGATAAAATGCCGGCTATCTCGGTCAGCGACCTCTCCCTGGTGAGCTTATTTATAACATCAGTAAAGCTTTCTTTTTCATCTTTTCTTGACTTCAAGCGTTCGTAAGCTTCCTTGGAGATGGTTATCGTTTTCGAGGCCATGATTATACATGTACGTATGTGTATTTAAAAATTAGGTTCTTTCGATAAGTAAGACCAAAAATTCTCATCCGTCAACTTTAACGTCGGCTACGACGTGAAAAACGTGCGGTGCGTAGGATTTGATATTTTTGATCTTCAGTATTTCAAAATCTCGCTGGATGTTTTCTTCCAGTTCTCTTTTTACATCTCGGGGAAGATCTGAATCTTTACAAGTGGTGTGATAATGGATCATGCCGGTACCGTCGAGAAACTCTACGGCTTTATCCAAAAATTTCCACGTATCGTGAAGGTAACCCATAATCACCCTATCTGCGCCAGTGAAAGAAAAATCGCGGTTATCTCCATGCCATGCCTCGACTTTATCCTCTACGCCGTTCAATCCTATATTCTCCTTCAGATAATCGTAGGCGGTCGGATTGATCTCCAGGGAATAAACCTTTTTGGGATCGTTATGGACCGAAATGGGAAGAGTAAAATATCCGATGCCGGCGAACATATCAACTACCGTCTCACCTTCTTTACCCAGGTGGGCCATCCTTATCCGTTCGTCTATATTCCCGCTGGAGAACATCAGTTTTGATGTATCGATTTTATACATAACTTCGTTTTCTACATGTATCGTCTCGGTTTCATCTCCGTAAATCTTCTCCACTTCCGGCTCTCTTCTTTCTCCTTTTATGTCCCCCTGCAGGAGTACGGTCTTGGCGCCCAGTACTTCGGCGTAAGCCTCTCCTATACGCTCTTTTTCTTTGAGAAGTTCCTGCGGAAGCTCGATGAGAAGGACTTCTCCTATCATCTCCCACCTGTCCGGTAACTTTTCCTTTTTTTCATCTAGATGTTCGAGTCTCTCCTTGACCTTTTCATATGGATTCTTTTCAGATCTCTTCTCTCTGGATTCAAGATCGGACCTCCAGTCGTTACCGCCCTCTTTCACCGGAATCAGGATGTCGTTCTCCTCTTCCCGGATACGCCTGCTGGGGTCTAAATTGTCGTTGGATTTGACCCTCTCGAGCGCCCGCTGCCCTTTCTCTTTAGGAACTCGTAGTACCGGTCGCCTCTCTTCCGTCATGTATCCCTCTATTTCGTTACCTCACATAAGTATTTTATACTCAGGATCACTAAAATCACGAGATGGAGCAAAAGTGGGTAGTGTTCCTAACGATAGGTATCCTCTTCCTTTCCATGGGAGTCGGTCAGGCCGACCCTTCCGGGGTGTCAGATCCGGCTAAAGTCAACAGGATAATTCAAGAGATGGAGACTCCTCAGGTAGAACCTGGAAGCTCCGACGCGATCATCCTGACCTTGACCAACCCCTACAATAGTACTATGAACCACGTGAACTTCACCATCGATATCTATAAGTATGCTGAGCTGGGAGAAGAGAAGAACATCTCAGAGGTGGAGTCTCCGCCGGTCTTCCGTGAGAGTGGAAGAACAATACGGACAGTCGACCTCGCTTCGATAGAAAGCGGTGACAGAGAAGAACTGAGATACAGGATAAGATCGAAAGAGAAGACCGAGGAAGGGGTCTATCTTCTAAGGCTCAGATTGAGATTCGTTTATGAGGAAGAAGAAAGAGTGATGAAATCTAAAGGGTACTTCTCGAGTGAAGAATGGGAGGAGGCCACTTCATCGGAGAACATCACAGAAACGGACGAAGAGCACTATCAAGGGGGAGTGAACTTGACGTCGCTGAACGTCACCGGGATCTTACAGGAAAGCTCCTTCTCAGTCAAAGAACCACTGCCGCGCTGGCCGCAGTACCTGCTCGGAATTTTTGTAGCGGTCTTCGGCACCTTAGCGGTGATGTCCTACATGCAGGAAAAATACGGATCATTCCCCTGGCTTGAGAAGGCTTTTGATAAGTGGTCCAGTAAACTTGAGAAGTTCAGGAGACGTCTTGAGAAGAGGTTTGACTAATCTCGAGGGGTGATCTATATCGCCTTTTTCCTCGATCACGCGCTTAGGCTTCTCTTCTTTTAACGTTTTTATCAAGCTGTCCAGATCATCGTTGGATAGATTCTTGAATATCTTCCTAGCTCTCATCCCCTTGGAGATATGTTTACCTATCTCAGACTTCCACCTTCGGTGATAATCCTCTAAACGTCTTTTAGAGATGTCGTCCTCTTCAAGGGCTTCGATCATCACCTCGGAACCTATATCGGCGGCCTTCAATCCCAGGTACAGTCCTCCGCCGGACATCGGTTTGACCTGGCAGGCGGAATCACCGACGAGTAGAACGCCGTCCTCGACGCTCCTGTTCAGATCCCCGAGAGGTATGGTCCCTGATAAAAAGCCGATGATTTTGTCTTCCAACCCTTTGGACTTCAGAAAGTTCAATAGATTTTGATACGTCCTTCCGTCCTCGCTTGCCAGGCCGATCACTTTTCCCGCTCTATACGGCACTTCCCATAGGAAGAAACCGCGAGCTAGATCATTATCCAAGTGGATCTGGACCTTCTTTTCCTTGGTAGCGACCAAGGCCTGTACGGCCGGCAGCACCACCTGAGGCGAGGAAAGGCCTTCGGACTGCCTGACGACGGAAGTCGGTCCGTCGGCACCTACAACGATCTTTGGATTCAGGGTGGTCTTCTCTCCCTCTCTTTCTACGTGCAGTTCTCCGTCGTTGGTCACTTTTCTCACCGTCGAGCCCAGTTCTATCTTCGCCCCGGATCTTATCGCTTTCTCGGCCAACTCTTTATCAAAACTCGTCCTGTCAAGAATAACCGCTTTTTCCTCATCGGGCTCTAAAACCAGTTGCTCACCGGAAGGCGAATTTATCACGGCCTCTTTCGGCCTCTCTATTATCGAATCCGTTCCTGTGAGCGAGACAACTCTGGGACTCACGAGTCCGGCGCACTGGATCGGCTTTCCTATAACTCTCTTCTTTTCCAGAACCGTGGTTTCGTATCCGGCGGAAGCGGTACGTTCCGCCACCCTGAGACCGGCGGGTCCTCCTCCGACTATGGCGACTTCAGTCACTACGGTTCTTGAAAAAAGTCATCTCTTTTTAACGTTTCGCCGGCCTAAAACGATAAAAGGATTATAGTAGAAAGCGTTAAGAGGATCATGAGATCGGAAGATACCGAATTCCCCATCCTCGACAATCATATACATCTGCAGGAACAGGGACAGAATGTCGAATCGGTTAAGAAGTTCGAAAGAGCTGGAGGCACCCATCTCATCGTCTCTCATCTTCCCTATCACGATCTCAGGAACTGGGAGAAAGATGGCTATGAGCCCATCTACGAGAGGACCATCAGGTTGGCCGAGAAGAGTGAGAAAGAAACTTCGGTCGAAGTCTTCACCACTCTAGGACCGTATCCGGTGGACTTGGTCGACCTGGAAGAAAAGGTCGGGCTAGAGAGAGGAGAAAAGATCCTCAAAGAAGGTATGGACCTGGCCGCGGAATACGTGAAAGAGGGTAAAGCTATAGCTCTAGGCGAGATAGGACGACCTCACTTCGACGTTCCTGAAGAAGTGAAAGAGGCTTCGGACCGTATCATGAAATATGGGATGGAACTGGCTTCAGATATCGACTGCCCCGTAGTCCTTCACACGGAAAGTACAGATCCACGGGTCTGCAAGGAGTTAGGTGAATTCGCTGACAAAGTTGGTTTGGATAGGGAGAAAGTCGTAAAACATTACTCTCCACCTCTCGTTCTAGAGGAAGAAAACCACGGGCTGTTCCCCTCGATACTGGCGAACGAAGACAACATCAAGGATGCTATCTCGAAAGGAGACCGCTTTTTGCTAGAAACGGACTTTTTGGACGACCCTGAGCGACCCGGAGCGGTGCTCGGTATAAAGAACGTTCCTAAGAAGACCAGAAATCTTTACGAAGAAGGCGTCTTGACAGAAGACGATATATGGAAGATCCATAAGGAGAATCCTGAGGAGATCTACGGCATCGAAATAGATTGAAAAGTTCGTTATTTCAGTTTTATTCTAACTCATCTCGGATCAGTTCTACGAGATCTTCCACACAATCCTGGCATATGCTTTTATCTCCTACTTTCTTGTAACTTTTACTCCAATTGCCACAGAAGTGGCACCTATCCGAGTCGAGCGGCATATATTGACCTCCGATCCATATAGAGAATGAGAGGTTATAAGCTTTATCGATGGTGCTCCATTTTATGATCTGTTTAGGGGCGTAATCTACTGCACCGCTGAAAAGCAGTGCTTTAACCGATAACTCATTCAAATCCACTTTTTCGTTCCAATATATTGTATTCAAATCCAATCTTTTGATATTTATTGAATCACATGACGCTCAATACAGAACAGTTAAAAAATACATCGAAGAACTTGAACAGTCCTTTCTCATAGAAGTGTGTAGAAGGTATGAAAACAACATATTCAAAGAATATAGAAAGAGACCGAAGATCTACTCAGCAGATCACTCTTTCTGTCTACTAGAAAACGCGGAACAATGTTTTATCGCAGAAACGTTAGCCTACAACCATATCAAAACTATGGGGGAAACGGGTTACTAGAGGAAGAAGAAAGATGAGGAGATATACGGTTTCGAGATAAAATATAAAAATAAGATAAGAGAGAGCGATGAAAAGGTTTTGAAAAACTTCGGTGAGGAGTTCCCTCAAAGCAAAAGCTACATGCTGACAAAAAGCAGTCTGTACATGAACGGAAAGGTCAACATGATACCGTTATGGCTGTTTCTTCTTCACGTGTGAAAACAATGCCCTGACCTTACTTTTTATCATCATATCGTGTGTCCTTTCTCAGAACCGAGATAGGCTTAGAAAGCGAGATGTTTGTGGTTGGTCAAGATGAAGGAAAGAGTCTTTCATTTGTACTCTTCACACTCGTCGCAGTACCACCGCTCGTATTCGCCTATCAAGCGCAGTCGAGAGTTACAACGGGAACAGGAATCATAAATTACTTATTCAGAGGGGGTTTATTTCAGCCGCGATGGCCGAGCACGTCATAGAAGTCGAGGACCTCACCAAGAATTACGGGGACGTTACCGCGATTGATGGAGTCTCGTTCAGCGTCAATGAAGGTGAGATCTTTTCGCTGGTGGGTCCGAACGGAGCGGGCAAGACCACTACGGTGGAGATCCTAGAATGCCTTAGAGAGCCCACTTCGGGCAAAGCAAAGGTCCTAGGTCACGATATAAGGAAAGAGGAGATGAAGATCAAGGAGCAGATAGGTGTCATGCCTCAGGATTTCAATACCTTTGACAGGCTGACCGCTAAAGAAAATATAAAGCTGGCGGCCGACATCTATGATAAGAGTGGGGCTGAAGAGATAATAAAGAAAGTCGGCGTGAAGGAGTTCGAGAACAAGAGATTCGAAGATCTCTCCGGCGGTATGAAGACCCGCGTGGGCATAGGCATGGCTCTCGTTTCTGACGCTCCCTTGTTGTTCTTAGACGAGCCCACTACCGGTCTAGACCCACAGGCTCGAAGGGAAACGTGGAGCTTGATAAAAGGCCTGAAGAGGATGAACAAGACCGTCTTCCTGACCACCCACTACATGGAAGAAGTGGAAGAGCTGAGTGATAGAGCGGCGGTCATAATCGACGGCGACATAAAGATCACAGATTCGATCTCCAACCTGATAGAGAGATACGGGGGAGGAGTGAAGATCACGGCCTCCAAGGAAAAGGGAGCAGAGGAACTGATAAAAAAGAACTCGGACGAGGTCACGGAAGAAGATAAAGATGAACTCACAGGTATATTCGAAGATAGAGAAAAAGCTAGAAAGACGCTTATATCGCTCTTTAAAAAGGATTGTAACGTGAGCGTGGAAGAGGCGGGGATGGACGAAGTCTTCCTCGAACTTGCGGGTGGAAAATTGACAGAGGAGGGTGAACTGGCATGAAAAAGTTTATCTCTTTATTCAGAGCTCTGATCAAGAACTGGTTCAGGAGTAAAAGTGGCGTCTTCTTTTCCTTCCTGTTCCCCGTAATGCTCCTCCTGATCTTCAGTACGGTTTTCGGGGGACAGGAATCGGTCGAGTACACCCTCCATGTACAGAATAACGACCTGGTCGAAAGGTACGAGTTCAGCCTGGATCAAAATTATACTCGATACCTGGAAAACGGTACGGTCCATGAAGAGATGAGAGAGGCGTTCGAGGAGAAGGATCACACGATCTCTCCAGACGCAAGTATGTCCAAAACAGGAGATAAAAGCTGGGAGATAAACGATAACGACCGTTGGTACGGCCTAGAGGAGAACGAAACAAAGATAGATGTATATACGCTCGGAGACCAGGTGACGTGCCTTTCCGAAAACTTTACTAAAGGGCTGAGGAAGACCGAAACGCTCGATATCGTTACCCTTGATAGAGACGTAAACGTCACTGAATATTTTGAAGATGATACATCCTTCGGTGAATCTAGAAGGGCTCTTATCATCTCCAGAGGATTCCAAGAGAAGGCCTTAGATAAGAGCATGGAGCTCCGGATGAAGGTCATACAGGATACCATGGACCGTATAGGAGATCAGTATGACATGAATGAAAGTGAAGAGGAGAACTTTACAGAAAGACAAGAGATGGTAGATAGATGGGCGAATAGAACGAAGACGGGAGAGAGCGCTGAGGTATTGCTATTAACGAGTGAAGGCGATCAGGTCGCACCGATCATAGAGGGTACGGTATATGGAGTGGTGAACAACTTCAATCAGAGGATGATGGGCGTTGAGGATAGCACGGTAGAAGTCGAATCTGAATCCATAGGTAGGAAGGACCTGGAAGGAGCGGACTATTACCTCCCAGGTTTGATAGCCGCCTTCATAATGACCAACGGTATAATCGGAGTGACCGGTACGATCTCCGAATATAAAAGGAACGGCACCTTGAAAAGGTTGATCTCTACTCCTCTCACGAAGGCGAACTGGATCTTCGCCAACGTGGCCCAGCAGACGGTCCTGGCGTTCTTACTCACGGGAGTGATGGTGCTCCTAGGTGTGGTCGTCTTCGGGGTCCAGGTATATCCTAATCTTTATGCACTAGGTTTTATCTTTGTAGGGGCAGTAGCTTTCTGTTCCGTGGGGATAGTTCTCGGCGGCCTGATCAAAGACGTTGAGGCGGCTAATGGAGCTGGGAATGCGATCGCCTTCCCGATGATGTTCCTTTCGGGTGCTTTCTGGCCGCTCGAAAGGATGCCTAGTTACATGCAGAGCGTGGCAAAAGTTTTACCACTATACTATTTCCATCGGGGTTTGACGGAGATAATGATACTTCAGGATCCTTCTGGAGCCGTCGTACCTTTCTTGATCATAAGCGTTTTCGGAGTTATCTTCATGATCCTAGCTACAAAAGTGACCAGATGGAAAGATATGTAGAAAAGCAGAAAGGATGATATGATGGTCAAATTAAGGCCCGACAAACAAAACTTAGAAGCGGGATTCACAGCATCCATCACCATATTCAAAAATATGGGACTCTACCCAGGAGACTCTTTCAAGAATCGCGAGGGTGTAGAATTGATAGTGAAAGGAAAAGAAGGAAGCAATGAATGGTACATCGAGTCAGTCGATGATTGAAGAATAGATTCAATCTGATCCATCTTGTTGTATCGGTTCACCGCAGAAGAATTCCTCGCTCTCCGGGCAGGGACCTCTCACGCAGGGAGCCCCGGCGTTTTCAAATATTACAGGAGCCGCATCCTTAACCAGGTCTAACATCATATTTGCCAGCTCCCTGATCTCCCACTGGGCTCTTTTACAGCATCTGAGTGAAAAGAAATGCCACAATTCTCGGGCGTTCATCGTCACGATGATGTTGCTCCTGGTCGCGTTGGGCAGGACGAACCTGGCGTCCTCTAGAGGAATATCTTCCTTTTCTTTAAGAGCCGTGTAAGTCTCTTTCACCTCTTCCATCAGTTCATCAAATCTCTTTTTCGCGTCCTCATCTTCGTCTATAGAGTCAGGTATCACCGGATCGAAATCTTCGATATCCACGTACCTCTGGCTCTGCTGGCTGTAAGAGGCCAAACGGTGCCTGACCAGCTGATGAGTGAGCGATCTTGACACATCACGAACGGCAAAAGTGAAGGAGGCATGTTCTATGACGCTGTGATGCCCGCTCTTTTTGATCTTGGTCAAGATCTCTTCGACCTTTTCCCGACTCATCTCTTCCTTCTCGGGAACTTCTTCACTGTAGCAGGTCAGCGCGGCGTGAGCAGCACTTTTATCGGGTTCTGGAGTATGGTTTATCAGTTCAACATTCATGGTATCACCTAGAATAAACCTGATATCTTTCCGTCTTCATCTATATCTATATCTTTCGCGGCGGGATGTGAAGGTAGACCCGGCATGGTCGTGATATCTCCGGCCATGGGTATCAAGAATCCTGCCCCTGAATTTACTCTTACTTTCCTGATCTTGACCTTGAAATCCCTGGGTCTGCCTCTCAACTTTCTATCGTCCGAAAGAGAGTAGTGTGTCTTTGACATGCAGATCGGTAAATCGTCAAGACCTATCCGTTTTATCCTCTTCAGGTCCTTTTTGGCTTCGGGGGTGTAGACTACATTATCGGCGCCGTAGATCTTCGTAGCTATATCTTCTATCTTCTCTCTTGGGGTCTCTTGAGGTGAATAAAGGCGACTGAAGTTGCTGTTTTCTTCATCACACATCTCCTTCACTTCTTCGGCGAGTTCAAATCCGCCTTCTCCTCCTTCCTGGTACACTTCTATGACCGAATAGGGAACTTCTATGTTCTCGCATAATTCTTTCAAGTAATCTATCTCCTCCTGGGTATCAGAAGGGAATCTATTTATCGCCACGACTACCGGAACGCCAAACATCTGGATATTTTTTAGATGCTTGTCTAGATTAGGTAGGCCTTTTTTCATCGCCTCCAGATCTTTTTCATCCAATTTTTTTCTCGATACACCGCCCTGCCTCTTGAGCGCTCTCACCGTGGCGACCATAACCGTCACGTCCGGTTCAAGGCCACCTTCACGGCACACTATGTTGAAGAACTTTTCCGCCCCCAGGTCCGAACCGAAGCCGGCTTCCGTTATGAAGTAATCGGAGAGTCCCATGCCGATCTTGGTCGAGATCAGGCTGCTGGTGCCGTGAGCTATATTGGCGAAGGGGCCTCCGTGGATGAAAGCGGGCACTCCTTCGATGGTCTGGACCAAGTTCGGTTTGATCGCGTGCTTCATGAGAGACGCCATCGCACCCACGCATTCGAAATCTTCAAGATAGATCGGGTCGCCGTCGTACGTATAAGCCACGATCACGTTCGATAAACGTTGCTTTAGATCTGTTATACCCTCCGCTAGACATAAGATCGCCATAACCTCGGAAGAGGCCGTTATGCCGAAGGAATTCTCGTTCGGCATGCCGTGGCTTTTACCGCCTAGACCGACGACCGTGTTCCTGAGAGCCCTATCGTTCATGTCCATGACGCGGGGCCAGACGATCTTTCTGGGATCTATGTCCATGTCGTTGCCGCGGTGCATATGGTTGTTGATCACAGCAGAAACCAAATTGTGAGCTATCGTTATCGCGTGTAGATCGCCCGTGAAGTGGAGGTTTATATCTTCCATGGGTAGAACTTGAGAGTATCCTCCTCCCGCGGCTCCACCTTTGATGCCCATGGTCGGTCCAATGGAAGGTTCCCTGATACCGAGCATCGCCTTTTCACCTTTCTTCCAGAGCGCCTGTGAAAGCCCGATGGTCGTGGTCGTTTTACCCTCCCCGGACCTCGTGGGAGTCATAGTAGTTACGAGTATGAGTTTACCATCTTTCTCGTCCTTGTACCTCTTCATGGCATCAAGGCTCAATTTCGCTTCATGGTCGCCTCTCGGCTCTATCTCATCCTTTGTCAATCCCACTTTCTCGCCTATCTTTTCTATCGGTTCTAAGTCAGCTTCCTGGGCGATCTCGACGTCGGGTTTCATATCGTCAGCTAACACGGAACTACCTTAAAATGGTTATCATCCTGACGAGGTTAGATCGGGAGGAGTTAGGTGGGCGTAGAAAAACTTATCAAACAGTCTTTTCTCTTGTCCTAAGCGGTGTTATAATTGCAGAGAAAAGCACTATTGAGCGTATCAGATAAAACGGGCATAGTGGAACTTGCAGAAGGGCTTATAGATAACGGTTTCGAGATCATATCTTCGGGAGGGACCGCTTCCGTCATAAGAGAGAACGGGTTAGAAGTGACTGAAGTGAGCGACGTTACCGGTTTTCCTGAGATCCTAGACGGAAGAGTGAAGACACTTCACCCGAAGATACACGGGGGCCTATTATTCCAGCTGAACAAGCATCAGGAAGATATCGAAGAGTACGCTCTACCAAAGATAGATCTTCTCGCGGTCAACCTCTATCCATTTGAAGAAACGACGGCTGAGAACCACGATCTGGAAGATGCGGTTGAAAATATAGATATAGGCGGCGTAGCTCTTCTGAGAGCTGGAGCCAAAAATCATGAAAGAGTTACTGTCGTCTGTGATCCCGATAAGTACGATAGAGTTCTGAATGAGCTGAACGAGGATGACGAGATCGGTGAGAGGACAAAAAAAGAATTGGCGGTAGAGGCCTTTAGCCATACCGCGAATTATGATACGGCAATATACAACTACTTCCAGAAGGAATATAAGGATGAAAAGTTACCTGAGAAGTACTTCGTCTCCGGGAAAAAGATCAAGGAACTGAGGTACGGTGAAAATCCCAATCAAGATGCTGCCTTTTACCGCACCGAAAACACGAAAGAAAGTTCAGTTCTGAAGGCCGAAAAGCTGCACGGTAAAGCTCTCTCCTATAACAACATCAGAGATCTCGAGGCTTCTTTAGATATAGTGAAAGAATTCGAAGAGCCGGCGGTCACGGCTATAAAACACTCCAATCCGACCGGAGTGGCAACGAAGGAAAATATAGCCGAAGCTTACCAGAAGGCCTACGAATGCGATCCAAAGTCCATATACGGTAGTATCGTCGCGGCGAACAGGCCTATTACAAAGGAGATGGCCGAGAAGATGGACGAGATCTTCGTTGAAGCTAGTATCGCCCCGGGATACGAAGAGGGCGCTGTAGATGTTCTGAAGAACAGCAAAAATATAAGGATAATGGAACTTCCGGACTGGCATCCAGAAAGAGAGGGACTCGCGTACACGAAGGTCTCGGAAGGCCTTCTGGTCCAGGATAGGAACAAATACAGAGTCGAGAGAAGAGATATGGAAGTGAAGAGCGAGAGAGAACCCACGGAAGAGGAACTAGATGCGATGGAATTCGCCTGGAAAGTGATAAAACACGTCAAATCCAACGCCATCATCTTTACAAAGAAAGATCACACGGTCGGCATAGGAGCGGGACAGATGAGCCGTGTCGACGCGGTAAAAATAGCCAAGATGAAAGCAAAGTTAGAAACGGAAGGAGCGACCATGGCCTCCGACGCGTTCTTCCCCTTCAGGGACGGGATAGACGAGGCCGCGGAAGCCGGAATAGAAAGTGTCGTGCAGCCGGGTGGCTCTATAAGAGACGACGAAGTGATCGAAGCTGTGAACGAACACGATATGAGCATGGTATTCACCGGGCAGAGAGTTTTCAAACACTGATCGATCGAGTGGTTTTATGGAAAAAGAGCCAGATGAAAAAGCGGCAAGGAAGATAAACGAACCTAAAGATGAGTTCGATCATCCCGAGGATTACTTTTATTCACTGAAAAGGGTCGGAGTGAAGCTGGGTTTGGACAAAATAGAAGATTTTCTCTCAAGGATAAACGATCCGCATCTTGATTTTGAATCCATATTAGTCGGGGGAACAAACGGCAAAGGCTCGGTCTGCAGAACGCTGGTGAACATTTTGAAGGACAGCGGATACAGGACCGGACTCTATGTTTCGCCTCACCTGACCCACTTCGAAGAAAGGATACAAGTAGACGGAGAAAAGATAGAGAAAGAAGAGCTCTGGTCAATCATAGAGGAAGTGCACCCGGTCATAAGAGAGATCGAAGAAGAAGAGCCGGAAAAAAGGCCGAGTTTCTTTGAAGCTTTAACGGCAGTCGCCTTCAAATACTTCTCGAAAAAAGATATCGATATAGCCGTTTTAGAGGTCGGGATGGGAGGAAGACTTGATGCAACGAACGTGGCGCCCCACGACTTTTCCGCGACCACCTACGTGGGCCGCGACCACGCTGAATACCTAGGCGATACAAAGAAGGAGATCGCCTATGAAAAAGCTGGGATAATAAAAGAGGGAAACTACTTCGTAACTGGTGAAAAAGACCCCTCTATCAGAAAGTATCTCGAGGGTGTGTGTGAAGAGAGGAGTGCAGATTTTAACCACGCCTACGATAGAGATTACGAGATATCGTATGATCCTTTGATACTGGAGGTTTCGCCTTACGGCGAATTAGATATCCAGGGTGAAGCGCCCTGGCAGGCTGAAAACGTACTCTTAGCTCTGAAGATCGCGGAAGGTCTCCAGGAAAAGGGCTACGAGATAGATCAAGAAGATATCATCTCAGGCATCGAAAAGAGCACGTTCCCCGGTAAGATGGAAACGATAAGGACCGAACCTTGGATCATGATGGATTCAGCCCACAATGAGAGCGGATTCAAGGCACTGAAGGAAGGGATGGAGAGGTTAGATTACGATCATCTTCGTCTTGTCGTGGGAATGCTGGAAGACAAAGATTACGGGAGTCTTTCAGAGGTACTCGGGCCCGTTTCAGATAAAGTTTACACGGCGGAACCCGTCAGTGAAAGAAAACTGGACAGTGATAAGCTCGCCGAAACATTCGATCGATTCTGCCCGTCCGAATCTTTCGAACACGGCGTCAAGGCCCTTGAAAAGGCAGAAGAGGATTGGAGAGACGGAGACCTTATTCTCATTACTGGATCCATGTACTTGTTGGGAGATATAAGGAGAAAGATGAGCTGATATAATGGATTATGAGAAGATGATGGAACTTTTAAGGAACGAATTCCAAGTCGGGGCTTACCCGGGAAAGGATCCCGAAGAAGACGAGGTCCCGACGCGCTCACCGTTCAAGGTACTGATCTCTACGGTACTATCTCAGAGGACGAAGGACGTCAACACCCACAAGGCGTCTGAAGCCCTGTTTTCAGAATATTCTACCCCTAAGGAACTGGCAGAGGCACCTCTCGATCATGTAAAGGAACTTATCGAACCTTCCGGCTTCTACAATGTCAAATCTGAAAGGGTCAAAAGGATCGCGCGGAGGGTACACGAAGAGTATGACGACGAAGTGCCGGAAGATATGGACGAACTCTTGGACTTCAAAGGAGTCGGAAGGAAAACGGCCAACTGCGTTCAAGTGTACGGCTTCGGAGAGCCCGCGGTACCAGTAGATACTCACGTCCACAGGATCAGCAACAGGTTGGGTATAGCCGATACAAAAGAGCCGGAGGAGACGGAGAAAGTCCTCCAAGAAGAGATCCCAAAGAAATACTGGATAGAGATAAATAAACTGATGGTCGAATTTGGAAAGAACATATGCCAGCCTAGAAACCCAAAATGTGGGAAGTGTCCACTTACTGAGATGTGTAAATATTATGAAGAGGTGTATAAGGATGAAGATAGATGAGTTAGAAACGATACCGATAGCTATCGATAGGAACGAGGTATTCAGGATTTCCACGGGATCCTCTCTCACCGCTGAAAATGTGATAGTGAAAGTGAGATCCGATAACGTCACGGGCTGGGGAAATGCGAGCGCCAACAGCGTGACTCAAGAGAGCGTGGAATCCATACTGAAAGCATCGGAAGGGATGAGATCTGAAGTCGAAGGCAAAGATATAGAGTTGGAGGAAGTTTGGGAAAAACTGAGAGAAAAATTGCCTGGAAATCCGGCCGCTATCGCGGGATTGGATATAGCGCTGCATGACCTCAAAGGAAAGCTAGAGGAAAAGAAGATCTGGGATATGTACGGAGGAAGAGAACAGGGTGTATTGACCGACAGGACAATAGGTCTGATGACGAAGACCGAGACGAGAGAACACGCTTCTAAGTTCATAGAGAAAGGGTTCAAAGCAATCAAGATCAAGATCGGATTCGGCGTTCTAGAGGACCTGAGAAGGATACAGGCAGTGAGAGATATAGTTGGAAAAGATACAGACATATGGGTCGACGCCAACCAGGCGTTCACCCCGGAGGAAGCGATAACGCTGTGTCAGAAGTTAAAAAACCTGGATATACAATTCGTGGAACAGCCCGTGAGGGAAGGAGATCTCGAGGGACTGAAAAAAGTTACATCTGAAACCGACATACCCATCATGGCCGACGAGACCATAAAAAGCCCAGAGATGGCAGAAAAGATATGTACGGAGGAATTGGCTGACATGATAAATATAAAATTGATGAAAAGCGCCGGCCTCACCGGGGGAAGGAAGATAGTCGAGATCATGGAAGATTACTCTGTCCAGGGGATGGTCGGGTGCATGGGAGAGACCAGCATCTCGATCGCGGCGGGAGCACATCTTCACCAGACCACGGAAAACCTAAGATACGCTGATCTGGACAGTCACTTCATGCTCTCCGACAATATCGCTTCCGGGCTAGATTTCAAGGACGGAAAGCTTTGGACCTCCGATAAGCCGGGTTTGGGTGTTGACGTAGATAAAGAAAAGATGGAGGATCACAGGATGGAATTAGAGGCGATATCATGAGGGTTAAGACTCCGAGCCGGCTGCACTTCGGTATATTGGACCTGAGTAGAGAGTTCAAACGAGAATACGGAGCTCTAGGACTCACGCTCGATGATGGCTACGAGATCGTATTGAAGAGCTCGCAAAATGAACTCAAAGTCGAAGGTGACCAGAGAGAAAAACGGATCGTCACTGAAGTATATGAGACTTTGAAGGAAAAGTTCGATCTCACGACAAGTTTTGAAGTTAAAATAAAGGACAGGATCCCGAGCCATATCGGTCTCGGCTCGACAACGCAGCTGACACTCGGGACCGGTTTTGGCATGTTAAAAGAAAGCAGGATAGATATCGAGGTCAAAGAGCTCGCAAGTATCTTGGACAGAGGGCGATATTCGGCCATCGGAACGTACGGTTTTGAAAACGGAGGGTTCATACTCGAGGGGGGAAAGGAAAAGAAAGATGAGATATCGCCTATACTCTATAGAGGAAAGGTCCCCAAGGACTGGAGGTTCGTGATACTCTGTCCCGAGGAAAAGAAGGGTTACGATGAAAAAGAGGAAAAACCCATAATGGAAGACCTTGAAGTAGAAGTAAAGTATCCTGAGAAGATCTGTCACAATGTTCTCATGGGTATTTTACCTGCACTGGAGCGGCGGGATATAAAGGCCTTCGGAGAGCATCTGACCGAGATACAGAAGTTGGTGGGAGAGTCATTTTCGAGCTTCCAGGAAGGTATATACCATCCCGCGATAGCCCATATCGTAAACTCCCTGATAGATCATACTCACGGCGCTGGTCAGAGTTCCTGGGGTCCCACCGCTTACGGCCTCGTAAGGGCTGATGAAGTCGAAGAGGTCGAAGAAAAGATCTCATCTTACGACAAAGAGAAATATAGGATGTGGATAGGCGAACCTAGCAATACCGGTGTGAGGCTGGAGTCGTAGCTTTTATCAATTCAAACTGTCCTGGACTTCGATCCTATTCGCTATCTTGCCGGGATCTTCCAGGGCATCGGCCGAGGGTACATGATACTGCTGTTCGTACTTTATTATGTACTTCTCTTTTTCCTCTTCAGTCAGATCGACCGGGTTCAGCGTTATCGCTATCACGTCGGATCCGGAGAACTTCTTAATCAATTCTATTTCGGTATCCAATTCGGGCATCGGCCAGTGGAGTTCATCCTCTTTATAGTGTCTGTACGGTCTGGCCGGGTCGTGCTGGAGGACGACTCCGTCGGGCTGGCTCGCAGATAAGATCGCCCTTGAGCCGCAGACGTAAGCCGGATGAGAGATACTGCCCTGGCCCTCTATAAGTATGAAATCAGGTTCGTTCTCTTCCCAGGCCCTCCAAATCTGATGTTCGAGTTCCCCCACCATATAGTCTCCTTCGATCGAGTCTAACGGCAGACCGTAATCCGCACCCTGTAACAGCCCGGTCTGTCCCGTGGCGACCCACTCTACTTTATTATCTCTTTTCTTCAGAGCTTTGTAGGTTTCGAGAAGCGCGGTCCTTTTCCCGACAGAACTGTCGGTTCCTAGAAAAGGTATAGTCAGGGCGTCTATCTCTTCTTTCCTGTTCTGGAAGTAGTGAAGTTCTTCTAGAGGAGGTGACTTTCTTATATCCTTCAATTCGACTCCATGCTCTTCCGCCATCTCTTTGAGTTGTTCGTCTTCGCTGAGAAAGTAGTGGAGCCCGGAGATTATATCCAAACCGTTTTCGACGGCCTCTTCGATATGCTCCTTGAAATTTTCCGGTAAGTAGCCCCCTACGGTGGCCACGCCGACGATAAGATTTTCTACATCCTTTTCATCAAGAACGGACGGAAGGTCGGGATAGATCTTGACGGGTTTACACCTTGATAGGACCTCATCGGTCCTTTTCCCCGCGAATTTTGAGTCGATGACACCTACGATCTCGTACTTCTCAGAGTGCCTCAATAGACCGTGTGCGGTCTTAGCGGTTCCCTGATCTAGATGCTCATCAGTTAAAATAACTGTCTTAGTCATGGTATGAATAAAGAAAGTATCTGTTGTTAAATCTTTTTATCATGGCTTTCAGAAGTCTGTCAGCGATCTCTGTCCGTCCCGAGATCTATTATCTTCTTTCGGGAGTATCTCGCCGTACTCTCCTCCACCGCCGGGACTTATCTTCACGTTTCCTTCCCTAAAATCCTTGACTAAATTTGCTATCTCTTCAGACGTGACCTTTTCGATGTCTTCTACTGAAGAATCACAGAGGATTTCTACTTCGTCACCTATCGAGTGTATCAAATCCTGCCAGATACTTTTTACCTTCTTGGTATTTGGACTGGAGTGACCTACCGCTTTGGCTATGATCTCCTGCAGAGGGATCAGGGGCAAGTACGGCGGCGTCTCCTTCAATTTTCCATCAAGATCCGACAACTCCTCAACCCTGTCACTCACTCCTTTCTTTATGGACCCGCCGCAGCTGCATCTCCAGTCTCGAGAGACCGCCTCTTCAAATGTATGATGAGTTTGACAGCTCTCGCAGGCGCTCTCGTTGTATTTTCCCTCCTCCGGGGGCAGCCCGACGTTCCGAATCATCTCGCCTTTTTTACCTTCAAATAATTTCTTTATCCCCTCGAAGCTGAGTTCGTCCAGTTTCATCGTGTTGAACTCCCTAGCCAGCCTGTATGGAAAAGGAGAATGGGCGTCCGAATTTGAGAGGTAAACCATATCATGTAACTCCGAGATCTTGTCCGCGTAGCTGCTGTCCGCGCTCAGTCCCAATTCGAGAAAATCCACGGAAGAAGCAAATTTTCCATATGCTGACGAGAGGGAGTCGTGGTTGCCGTATATTCCGGTGTAAGGTGTGAAGGCATGCGCAGGTCCAAAAAGACAACCGGTTTCATCAAGCATCAGGGCGAGTTCTTCTCCCGAGAGATCCACCCTAGGCCTTCCTTCCGAGTCGATATTGGAAGAGAAGGGTTTCATCCTTTCGTAAAGCTCTTCCACCTTTGAGAGCGACGGAAAAAAGCAGAGATGGTGGACTCTATCCTTTGTTTCCACTTCCGCGGTAGGTATGAAATTCATATCTCCAAGAGTAAATATGCTCTCTCTTTCCTTCTTCAGCTCTTTTATCTGCTTCCTCCATCTGGGATGTAAGCAGTCACCGGTCCCGAGGAGATCGATCCCTTTCTTTTTTCCCTCAACGCTCAAAGTTTTTAGTTCCATCTTTTCGGAGACGCCGCTGGAATATTTGCTGTGGATGTGAAAGTCGGTATTGAGCTCCATGTTCATAAAAAAAAGAAAGGCATTATAACTATATCGGCCGGCGGTAGTATTAAATAATGATAAACCACTTAAAAAGACAATTGGAGCATAAAAAAATATGTTTAACAAAAAAACATATAGTTTTTTGGCCATTTTGATGAGTCTTCTTCTCGTATGTGGAGGGGTCTTTACCGCTGTCACATATGGAGGAGATACTGACGTAAAAAGCGGCGAAGAGGAACAGATAGATGAGAAATACATAACTCACGAGATGACGGAATCCGAGATCAAGGAATTGAAAAAAGATGTCGGCGTCAAAGACCCTGATAAGGATTACAACGAGATAGTAGATGGACATGGTACTGGATGGGCTCCTCCTTCTGAAGAGGACTACGGTTCTATGAAGGGATCAACTTTTGTTGATGACGTGAGTTCAGATAAGGATGATCTGCGCGCATCGAGGGATCTAACGACCAAGAAGTATTTTCCGCCGGTCGGGAACCAAGGCAGCCAGGGTTCCTGCGCGGCCTGGGCCACGGGATATTATACCAATACGTTTGCCCAAGCAAGAGCCTACGACTACGACGCCTCTTCAGGTAACGACGAGTATCGTATGAGCCCCGCCTGGATCTACAACCACGTGAATGGAGGAGAAGATAGCGGTGCGACTTTAGAGGGATGCAGCGAGCACGTCGATACCGTGGGCAGCTCCAACTGGGCCAATATGCCCTACGACCAATATGATCATACTTCCTGGGGCAGTGAGTCGGCCTGGAGGAACGCACCCAAGTACAGGACATCGGAGTTCATAAAAACGCATGTTTCCAACACCGACGTGATCAAATCATGGGTGAATTCCAGCAAGCTCGTTTCATTTGCAATGGATTCTAACCAGTATGATTGGTCCGATGATGACATACTCTCGAGTCAAGAATATGATGCAGGGAACCC
>JAGXLI010000110.1 GCA_018334755.1 Thermoplasmatota archaeon | reverse complement strand
TATCGTGGATTATCTCGGCGTATTTGACCTTTTCTTTTATCAAGAATTCATGGAATTCTGGATCCGTCCAAGGTTTATATATGCCTCCACTTGCGGCAAGTCCTTCACCTGGTTCTATCTTGAAATAGCAGGGGGACGCCACTCTAGCCATATCTGGGCCTTCATAGAATCGGTTAAAACCACCCATCGATTCAGCTAACAATATGTGGATGTCGATAGGGATATCTATCGCTTTTCGTATCGAAGCTAACATAGGTATGCTTACATCACCGAGAGGATTGAAAGTTCCCGCTCCAAGTTTTTCGAGTACTTTTCCACCGGCTGCATTTGCGTGTCCTGCATATATAGATACCTTGAAGGTCACTTCTTCTGGGATCAATCCTTTCTTTTTCAATTCGTTAGCCAACCATAGCATCCCTTCGTCTGTAACCAGGAACCCTCGGAATCCAAAATCGATACATCTTTTAATATCTTTGAAAGCTTTGACCAGATTATCCGAACCTCTAACCCTGAGACCAGAAAGCGCTCCTTCAGGAGTTGCAATCTGTCTCCCAGTATTCCAGCTTGCCCGTGGACCCGGGGTCATTATCACTTCCATATCGTTATCGTGAGCAAGCCGTGCGAACGCCTCTAGTTCCTCGTCAGAAAGGTACGTAGCTCCCATCACCGTGCTTATTAGTCTATGGATCGGCACGTCTCGTTTATCTCTTTCCTCTATCAAAGCTCTTAAAGTCGAGGGGCGCTCAACACCAGATATCTCCATCCTATAGTTACAACCGTCTGGAAATGTTTTATCAGACTTAGGCAAGTCCTTTGGATCTTCTGACGGCACGCCTATCTCTTCCATCGCTTCCAAAATTTCATCTATCTCGCTCATTATTACCCAACCTTTTATGCGGTACTCTAAAGGAATGTAAGTATATAATTTCTTGGTAGAGTAAAACCATATCTTAGATAGATTGAAAAAATTTTTCAACTGAGGTTATCTTTTATTCTATTAGCGAAGGACTTCCCTATTCCGTCTATCTCTAATAATTCTGATTCCGAAGCTTCCCTTAGTTCCTCTACAGAGTGAAAACCTCCTTCGTAAAGGTCTCTTGCTAGAGAAGGACCGACTCCCTGAATTTCCTGAAATTTTTCGATTATTTCTTCTTTTTCCATTCTAGAGGTTTCTTCACTTTCGCTAACCAACTTTTCTTCTACAATACCAGTCTCTGTTTCTTCAACCTCTCCTTCGCTTTCTTCCTCGTCTACTTCATCATCACTACTAATCTCTTCACTTTCCAATTTTTCTTCCAAACTGAGTTTACATTTAGTAAATTTATCTTCTGCTTGTTCATTTTCTCCTCTCTTTAGAAGTGATACTCCTTCTTTCAGTGTATTTCTTTCTTCTAATATATCTACATTTTCTTCTCTTGCAGATTTTAGTAAACTTCTGATTTCTTCAATTTTGTCTCTAACAGACTCCACCTCCTCTTCCTCTTCTTCCTCTTCTTCCTTACTCTCTTCTTCTCCAAGTTCATCTTTTCCGAATCCCTCACGAATTATCATTGGGAGGGAGGGAAGAGACTCGCTCATGGTCTCATCTGCTTCTCTTTCGAGCTCTTCTTTAGATTGGGGCATAACTGAATCTGTGATAGTTATTCCCCTAGATGCGGCGAGTTCACCTGCGTGTCTTAAAGTTCCATCAATCTTGACGTTTGTTCCTAAGTTGAGATCCCCTAAAGCAAATAAATCTGAAACCTCACAGTTTTCATCTATATCTATCTTTTCTTTACCTTTGATCTGACCTGCTCGAACACCCTCGGCTAGACGTATTTTTTCACCTTTTATAATTCCCCCTATCTCGGTAGCGTTCCCTACCTTCACATCTCCTTTTTCAGAGATGACATCTCCATCAATCTGGTTTCCGTATCCAAGGATGATATCATTCTCTGATCTTAGTGAGCCCAAAATTCTTACTTCACTACCAACCTCTATCTGTTTTTCCGATTCTATATCTCCTTTTATTACTGTATCTGAAGGTAGTTTTATTCCAGTTTCTTCTTTTCCGCCCTCACTCTCCTCCCTTTCATGAAGAAGGCGTCGGTTCTCTTCCTTAAGACTATCTATTTTTTCTTCGAGTTGTTTTTTCCTCTGTTTCAATTTTTTGTTACTATTTTCTAATCGCTTTTTGTCTTTTTTTAACTTTTGAAGTTCGCTTGTTGGTCCTGGATTATTTTTCATTTTTTGCCTCCTTGTGATGATGAGGGTTTCTTTTTATCATAGCCATCCCCCCTCATCCTTCCTCATGGATGAAAGAATGTTTTATCTATTTATGTTTTTTGTAAAATTCAACATAATGATAACTTTACGACCTAGATTGAGCCCAGTAGGTTTTTTAGTTTAAAGGAAAAGGGGTTTTTAGCCAACGAAAAGAGGGCGTTTTGATACCATCTTTGGAAGCGGCAAATCTCTGAAAAGCATGTCTCCCTGCCTTTCCTCCAGTTCAGACTTGAGTTCTTCGAGCGTCATGGTCTTCTGTTTTTCTTCACCTCTGATCCTGACAGATAATTTCCCTGATTCTATCTCATCCGAACCTATCACCCCTATGTAGGGGATCCACTCTTTCTCCGCCTGTCTTATTTTCTTCCCCACTGTCCGGTCCGTATCGTCGATGTCTACCCTAACTTCGACATCTTCAAATTCTTCAGCTAGCTCCTTCACATAATCCAATTGGTCATCAGATATCGGAACGAACCTGAGCTGGGTCGGAGCGAGCCATTCCC
>JAGXLI010000067.1 GCA_018334755.1 Thermoplasmatota archaeon | reverse complement strand
GTCAAGATGGCCAATCATCTGAAACCTCTTCAGGTCGAAGGTATGATCCTTGAAAAACATCCCGATCTGAAGAAAGTTTAAGATCAGGGATAGTGCCTCAGCCTGACAGCTTCACCCTTTTCAGCTTCCATCATCTCTTGTCCGGACATGGAGGCTGGACCAACCCCTCTGAGCTCGTCATCGTGAACCACTATAGCTTCATCTTCAGGTCTTATCCTTTCACTCGCCTCTTTAACTCCTACGGCGAAGACGCTCCCTTTCGGTGTAAAATCATCGATCTCGACCTGATAGATCTCTTCTTTCTTCAGTTCTTTAGCCCCGTCCAAGGTCAGTGAGATCAAGCCTCTTTCCGGGACCAGCATACCTCTTTGAACATTATCGTTCATGATCTTGTACCACGGATACCTTCCTTTGACGTCGGCATCATTCAGCAGTACTTTCCCCTCTCCGCCGAATTGGAACCCCGTAAAAACGGTCATGTACTGTTTCAGATATCTCTGCACGTCGCCTCTTTTCTCTCCAGCATAAGTTCTCACGGCCTCGGCCAATTCGTCGATGGCTTTTGAGGACGTCGGTCGTTCACCGTCACTGGTATTTAAACAGTCGATCTCTTCAGGTACGAAGGACATATCAGGGGGAAGATGGGAGATGATCTCGTCATACTCGCCTTTATTTAGGATGATATCAAGCTGTTCTAGGATCATCTCTTTTTCTTCTTCGAACCATTCATCCGAAACTGGTATGTCGTACTGTTGAGCCGGGTAGAATAACTCTAACTCTCTAGGAACTGCTCCTAAGGGAGAAGTCAGGACTACCTCCTGAAGGTTGGTCCAATCGCCTTTTTGGGTCGCGTCCCTCAACCGGCGGTGAGTTCTAGATTGAAAGTAAGGTTTTCTCGCCGAGCAGGGTAGAAGGAGTAGGACGTCCCTCTCGGGCGGTTCGTATCGAGTCCTGAGCCTTCTCCTGTATCTTCTTATATCGGGTCTATTCAAGCTCTCTCTTGTAGTGGCGTACAGGTCATCTCCGGTGACCGGTATACCTTTAGAAAATGTATCGTGATCCTCGTCGGCCATCCTCAGGACTTCGACCATCCAGGGTTCCGTTCTAACTCTACTCTCCACCAACTCTCTGATCCTGCCTTCTTTTATCCCCTTCCGGACGAGGAACAGCTCCGATAGGAGGCGTTCGTGACTTTTTTCGGGTTTTCCCGGGAAACCCATCCAGTCAGAAAGCTGGACGTCGTCCGTAGCTAGAAGTTCTAAAAATGAGGAATCGAAGAAATCCACCCCTAGATAACTCAACAGGGCCATGTTCTTGGGTGTAGCTATCCCGGGGGCGTAGATGAGCTTATGATACTCTATCTTTCTCCTCAAACCCACCACTTTTTCATAAAGCCGACGGCTCCGCTTCAGAAACTGAGGGTCATTACCTAAGATATAGAGCTCTGCTTCCGGATCGGGCTCCTGATCGAATATCACCTGAACTTTTTCGTCACCTGCTCTAGTCTCCGGTTCCCCTTTCAGAGTTCCATCGGGATAGGTGAACACGGCGGGAAAAGTATGATCCTCGTCGATATCTCCAAAGAAAGAGGAGGGCAGGCTGAAATCGGAATCTTCATCCGTCGATATGGAGACTTCAGCGGCTTTCGGGGTGTGAAACCCCTCACCCGCTAGGAAAAACACGTTTGGGATCTCGATCTCTTGATCGTTAATCTCCCACTTTCCTTTCTTGGCTAGGCCCCACCGTTCTGTTATCTCGATCATGCGAGTTACTATACACGGGAAAGTAAAAAAGATTTAGCTTGAAAAAGCGAGGCAATAAAAAAAGAAAAAGGAGGACTAAGAGTTTTTCTTAGCCCTCATTAATCTTCCATTATCTTCATCCAGCCGCCTGATTCGTATACCGCGAGGTCTCGATCGTCAAGTTTGTTTTCAAATTCGCCCCAAGAAATGGTCTTGATCCGATCGTTATTCCCCTTCGTGAACTGTATCCCATCGGTACCTTTTACTAGGCCGGGTTTGAGATCTTTCCTTTTGGCTATTTCCTTCGCCTTACCTACATCGATTTTTTCCATGCTCATTTTTTTACCTCCTTAATTGAGGTCGGTGTCATCGCCGACCCCAGTTAGTAAATAACCTATTAATATAAATATGTTTCGCTAATATCCAGGGTATTCACCCCTAAAATCTTGCTTTTTCCCCCTATTTTCTTTTGGAGTTCTCTCCCGTCTGACAGACTCGAAGCCGAAAAATTTTTAATCAAAATCGTTATGCTTGTCTAAACATAATGGTGCTCCCATGGATAAACTAGAGAAAGTCATAGGTCTCGCGGTCAGCATTCTATTGATAACGACCCTATTTTCAGGTTGTATCGACTCCGGCGATGATGAAATCTTGAACATCTACCACGCTGGTTCTTTATCTGTACCTTTCGAAGAATTAGAGAAAAAATTCGAAGAGGAATATGACGGGATAGATGTCAGACGAGAGCCAGACGGAAGTGTAGCCACGGTAAGAAAGGTCACGGATCAGGATAGAAAACCGGATGTAGTCGGAGTCGCAGATCATTCGTTGATACCAGATATGATGTATGAAAAGGATAAGGCGAACTGGACAGTTAGATTTGCAAGGAACAGGATGGTCCTAGCCTATACAGATTTTAGCTCTCATAAGAACGAGATCGGAAAAGAAAATTGGTACACGGTCCTGGATGGAGAAGACGTAACTTATGGCTTCAGTGATCCGAATGAAGATCCATGCGGTTACCGCTCCCAGATGGTTATTCTCTTAGCGGAAGACCATCATGATGAGCACATCTACGATGATCTTATAGGGGATCATACGGATATAAAGAAGGAAGGATACAATATCACGGTTCCAGAAGACTTGGGAGTCCGTTCGAACGAGATAACGGTCAGGAGCAAGGAAACTGACCTTTTAGGCATACTTGAATCCGGTAACATAGATTACCTCTTCATCTATCAGAGCGTTGCCGAGCAGCACGACCTAGATTTTGTGAAGCTACCGGAGCAGATCGACCTCAGCAGTGTGGAGTATGCCGATACTTATGGAAAAGTTACCCTCACCAGGCACACTGGAGAACGATCTGTAGGAAAACCGATCGTTTACGGCATAACGATCTCGAAAACGGTCCAGAACAAAGATGCGGCGGTCAAGTTCATCAGATTCTTACTGGATGAGACGGGTCAAGAAGTGATGAGCAGAAACGGCCAGCCTCCCATCGATCCTCCAAAGGCAGACAACAGACAAAAGATGCCTAACGATCTGAAAGATATGGTCGAAGAAGATCAAGGTGGAGGAAAGTGAGAGACGAGATCACGCCGATAACGGTACTGTTATTTTTTGTACCCGTCCTCATAGTTCTTTACTTTTTGGGTCTCTGGTACCTTTTAGTTTTAGGCGCTTTTTCGTCTATTCTGATGATATACTTTTTCGGAGAATTGAGAGATATAGATAAAACTTACCTCGTCTTTTCCATCCTAGGTATACTTTTACTTATCTTCATACTGCTCCCTCTAGCAGAATTATTCAACGCCGCCTTACCGGATATCGAACAGGCCCTCTCTGATCCAAAAGCCGTTAACTCTATCTTCGTGAGTCTATCGGCCGCTCTTGCAGCCACCCTTTTGGGTTTGGTCTTCGGTATCCCTCTCTCTTACGTGATGGCGAGAAAGCAATTTCCCGCGAAAGCCTTCGTTGAAGGCGTTATCGACTTACCCATGGTCGTCCCTCACACCGTTGCCGGGATAGCCCTCCTGGTCGTCTTCGGGAGGAACGGCAGTTTGGGAAAGCCTCTCGGAGAAGCAGGGATAAGATTCATGGATGCCTTCCCTGGAATCGTCGTGGCGATGCTTTTCGTGAGCATACCCTTCATAGTGAATCAGATACGAGAGGGCTTTGAAGACGTAGACCCTAAACTTGAGAAGGTCGCGATGAGCCTTGGGGCGGATAGAAAGAAAACCTTCTTGACCGTTTCTTTGCCCCTGGTGAAGAGAAATATTTTATCTGGAGCGGTCATGGCCTGGGCAAGGGCGATAAGCGAGTTCGGAGCAGTAGTGATAATCGCTTACTATCCTCAAAGCGCCCCGGTATACATCTACGAGGTCTATACATCGTATGGATTACAGGCCTCGAGACCTGTAGCCGCTCTACTCCTGATCGTCTGTTTGACCATCTTTGTAGTTGTTAGGACCCTAAGCAGAAGGATGAGCATATATGATAAAGATCGATAGTCTAAATAACGAGTGGAAGGATTTTCAACTCTCGGACATATCTTTCGAGGTCGAGGAGAACGAGTACTTCGTTCTTCTAGGCCCTACCGGTTCCGGAAAGACACTGCTCCTCGAGCTGATAGCTGGATTTCACAGGCCGGACAGCGGTACCATGATGGTGAACGGGGAAGATTTCACGACCCTGCCTCCGAACGAGAGAAATTTTGCTTTCGTATACCAGGATTATATGCTGTTCCCTCATCTGAACGTGAAGGAGAACATCGCCTATGGTCTGAAGATCAGAGATGATGACGAGATCGAGAAAAAAGTCGAGAGAACGGCTGAGAAAGTCGGTATAGACGGGCTTTTAGAAAGGGACATACAGAAATTGAGCGGTGGAGAGAAACAGAGGGTCGCACTCGCCAGGGCACTGATATTGGAACCTGAAGTGTTATTACTAGACGAGCCTTTCGGGTCGCTGGATCACAAGACCTCGAAAGAACTTCGTTCCATGGTCAAAAAGCTGCACTCGGAACTAGGGATAACTACCATCCATGTCACGCACGACCAGGAAGAAGCTGTGGTCTTGGGTGAAAGAGTTGCTGTTATGAAAGAAGGGAAGATAGAGCAGATCGATACGCCCCAGCGGATCATGAGAAAACCGGACTCACGGTTCATAGCTGAATTCGTCGGGACCGGCAATATTTTTAAGGGAGTTGCGAAAAGGAAGGAGAACATTTCAGCCGTCCAGATAGGTGAGGTAACTTTCCATTCAACATCAGATCTAGAGGGTGAAGTGACAGCCACGTTGAGACCGGAAGATATCATCCTGGCCGAAACTTCCTTAGAATCCAGTGCGAGAAACAATTTTTCTGGAACCGTAAAGGAAATCACCGATCGTGGCATATATCAAGAGATAGTTGTAGATATGGGAGTGTTATTGACCGTCTATGTCACGAGGCAGTCAGTCGAGGACCTCTCATTAAGGAAAGGAAAAGATGTGAACGTGATATTCAAAGCCTCGGCGGTCCACCTTTTCGAAAGATGAGTGGACTTTCTCAGCAAAAGTATTAATTAAAGAGATGGATGATAAGGAAGTATGAAGATAGTTCCAGATACCAGCGTGATAATAGACGGAAGAGTCACCGATAAGATCGAGGAAGGAGAGTACGAAGGGTCGGATATAATAATCCCTGAAGTGGTGATATTCGAGCTGGAGGGCCAGGCCAACAGGGGACAGGAGACAGGTATGAGCGGATTGGACGAGATCCAACTCCTGAAAGGACACGAAGAAGAGGGGAAGATCACCCTTTCCTTTGAAGGAGAAAGGCCGAGCTTGGATCAAAGAGAGATGGCCCCGAGCGGCGAGATCGACTCTATCATACGATCGATAGCTCTAGACAATAATGCATTACTTCTAACGAGTGATATAGTCCAGGCCGAAGTAGGTGAAGCCAAGGGTTTGGATGTAAAATATCTCGAGCCCGAACGCGAGGAAAGAGAATATGGAGACTGGATAAAGGAATACTTCGACGAGGACGTTATGTCCGTTCATCTAAGGGACGGAGCTAGACCTATAGCAAAGATCGGTATTCCGGGAGAGATCAGGATGGAGGAGATAAGGGAGGAGAAGTCTAGTGAGAAAGAACTGCGGGAAATAGCCCATGATATAATAGAGAATGCTAAACGCTCCTCTAACGGTTTTGTTGAATTGGACAAAGGAGGAGCGACCATCGTTCAGTTAGAAGATATCCGGATCGTTATCTCCAGGCCGCCCTTTTCCGACGGTTTTGAGATCACCGCCGTGAGGCCTGTAGCTAAAGTTTCATTAGACGATTATAGGATGTCTGAGGAATTGAAAGAAAGGCTGGCAGAAAGACAGCGCGGCATCCTTCTAGCGGGGTCTCCAGGCGCCGGAAAAAGTACGCTGGCGCAGGCGATAGCCGAGTACCTGAAGACTCAAGATTACACTATAAAGACGATGGAAGATCCGAGAGATCTCCAGGTCGGAGATGAGATCACCCAATACACCGGCCTCGAGGGAGAGATGGAAGATACCGCGGATATCCTTCTTCTGGTAAGACCAGATTACACCATCTATGACGAAGTGCGGAAGACATCTCATTTTCAGGTCTTTGCAGACATGAGGTTGGCCGGCGTAGGTATGATCGGAGTCACGCATGCGAATCGTGCTATAGACGCCCTTCAGAGATTGATAGGCAGGATTGAACTCGGCATGGTACCACAGGTCGTAGATACGATAGTTTACGTTGAAGAGGCCGAGATAATGAAAGTCTACGACATAACTTACACCGTAAAGGTTCCGGAGGGGATGGTCGAGGAAGATCTGGCTAGACCCGTCATCGAGGTCAGAGATTTTGAGACTGAAGTTCCTGAGTATGAAGTATATTCATACGGCGAGCAGGTCGTCGTCATGCCAGTAGAAGAGAGCGGGACGGAAAAGCCCGTATGGGAGATGGCCGAGAGGGAGATAGAAAGAGAGCTCAGCAGATACGTGAGAGGAAGGACTGAGATAGAAGTCAACTCCTCCAACAGTATAACGGCCTACGTACCCGAAAGCGAGATAGCTTCACTGTTGGGCAAGGACGGAGAGAACATCTCGCAGATTGAAGAGCATCTCGGTATGAAGATAGACGTTCAACCTTTGAGAGGCAGGGATGAACGTAAGGAAGGACCTACGAAAAGTAAAGCCAAGTCCGTCGATGTCTCCATCCAGAAGGAAAAAGTGATAATAGACATCGACAGAAACGAGGCGGGAAACACGGTCGATCTTTACTCCGAAGACGAATACCTTTCTACCTTAACAGTAGGACAGGATGGTGCGATAAAGATAAGGAAAGGTACGAGGGTGGCTCAAAAGATCATAGAGGACGTAAATAGAGGTAAGACCATCAAGGTAGTGAAATAGGTTTTTGACTGATCAGTAAAGCGTGACGTTGATCTCTTCACCTTTTTCGACCAGTTCCACATTCTCCGGGATCTCAAAATAACCGTCGGCCCGAGACATGCTGGTTATAGCCCCTGACTGCTTGTAAACAGGCATAGCTTTGTCTTCATCCAGCTTCACCGTCATATACTGCTGCCTTCCTAAAGAGGATGTGATCCTTTTCTGCAACTTTGCCTTCGTCGTTCTTTCCACAGATTTAGGAAGTCTAGACATCTTTCTAAGAGCCGGCTTTATCAACCGCTGGGCCGTATTAAGGCAGGAAGTCGGATATCCCGGCATACCTATCACTAGGGTGTCCTTCACTTTACCGAATAACGTGGGCTTACCGGGCTTGAGTTTAACCCCGTGAAATATGACTTCACCCATAGAGTCCAAGGCATCGATGAGTATATCTTTGTCTCCTACTGAGCTGCCTCCGGAGAAGAGTACCATGTCCATCTCTTCCACTTCGTTCTCTATCTCTTTTTTCAACCCCTCGATCGAATCCTGGACGACTTTTTTGTTCACAGGCTCGCAGCCGTTGTTTCTGACGACGGAAGAAAGGGTATGGGAATTCACGTCATATATCTGCCCCGGTTCTAACTCGTCACCTACTGGTACAACTTCGTCTCCCGTGGGGATCACTCCTATCTTCGGCTTTTCATACACTTTGACTTTTTGTACTCCTATCGCGGCCAGCGAGCCGATACGGGCCGAGGTCAAAGACATATCTTTATCTAATATCCTCTCGCCTTCCTCGATATCTTCACCCTTTGGAGATACGTTTTCTCCCGGGTGAACGGGATCATATATGGCGATCTGTCCATCCTTCTTTTCCGTCTCTTCGACTTTTACCACTGCGTCGGCACCCTCGGGTAGAGGTGCCCCAGTAGCTATCTGGATACATTCTCCGTTACCTACCTCTTCATCCGGCGCATCTCCTGCATGTAAAGTTCCAGTCTGTTCCAAAGTCACCGGATCGAACTTACCCGCATCAAAAGTATCTTCAGCTTTTACCGCGAAGCCGTCCATGGCCGCTCTTTCAAAGGGAGGGACGAATATATCGCTGGTCACGTCCTCCGCTAGAACTCTTTGGAAGGCATCGTCAAGATCGACAGATTCTTTTCTCTTGACCGGATGCACGTTTTTGAGTACGGTCGATAGAGCTTCCTCATACGGTATGAGTTGACCGAAAGGCCGCTGTTCCTTATCAGGCATCACTTGTGCACCTCATGGACGAGATGTCCCAGCTCGGGGAGGATCAACTCCTCCATCGCTAGTTCAACAGCGGCGGTAGAGCCCGGGAGGGCAAAATATATCTGTTCGTCTGAAAAGCCGGCTTCGGCTCTGCTCAACATCGCGGCCGAACCGATGTCCTCATAGCTCAGGTATCTGAACAGTTCACCGTACCCAGGAATCTTTTTATCTACAAAAAAATCGAGGGCTTCAGGGGTCACGTCCCTTCCGCTTATGCCGGTGCCGCCGTTCAGAAGAAAAACGTCAGCTTCTATCGATTCTACTGCCTCTATTATTTCGTCCTTCTCATCCCTGACGAGTTCGTAACCAACGACCTCGTGCTTTTCTTCCATCAGCATCTCTCTGATCTTCTTACCGGATTCATCTCTCTCCATATCCCTAGTATCGCTTACCGTTATAACGGCACATCTTACGCTTTCAGGTGCTTTCTTTTTATGCTCTTCATGACTCATCAGCTATCTCCTTCCTTTTTTCTATTATCGATATGTTCTTGATCTTAGTTTTTGGGTACTGGCCTTGATCATCTTTCTCAAGGTACTTCACCATGTCCCATATGGTCAGTAAAGCCGCGTTGACTCCGGCCAAAGCTTCCATCTCCACCCCGGTCTTGTAGATGGCTTTGACTTCACATTCTACCTGAACCATTCTATCATCGAGCTCGAAGTTCACATCTATACCTTCTATAGGTATCGGATGACAGTGAGGTATCATCTCGGGAGTATCTTTGACTGTCTGGATTGCCGAAATTTCGGCGACCTGGAATACGTTCCCTTTTTTTACGTTATCTTCCTCGATCGCCTTGATGCTCTCCTCGGAGAGCTTTATCTCACCTTTCGCCCTGGCGAGGCGAGAAACTTCTTCTTTTCCACTTATATCCACCATGCCCATCTTTCATCCCTCTTCTTTTTCTTCTCCCAGCCAGCGCGCTTCGCCCCCCTCAGGGGTTTCTTTTTTCCAGAGGGGAACTTTTTCTTTTATCCTATCTATACAGTACCTGCAGGCTTCGAAAGCCGGCTCCCGATGTGAGGCCGTTACCACGATACCCACTATATTATCGCCGATATCTAGCTCTCCGTACCTGTGCAGGAGAAGTACATCGTTGACCTTGAAGTTATTCACTGCCTCATCCCTGACTTTTTCAAGCTCGTCCTCGGTCATACCCTCGTACCGCTGGAGTTCGAGTTTCTTTATCTTTTGACCCTTGTTTTTATTTCGAACTAAGCCGTTGAAAACCGATACGGCTCCGTCCTTTTCAGATATTACTTTCTCCTTGAGATCATCTATCTTGAAATCGTCTTCAGTCACTATGACCCTTTCTTCACTTTCGTCATCCATCTCGCTCACGCCAATATGGTTCTCTCCTCTGTATAGCTTCGATGAACTTATCTTTTATGCTTCCTTCAAGCTCTTCTCTTACGCTTACATGATTGTCCTTCCTGAGCAGACAAGGTTTCAGTTCTCCCTCGGAAGTGATCCTGAGACGGGTGCAGTTCTCACAGAAGGTGGAATTGTGCATCGATCTCACCAGTTCGACTTCAACCTCTAGATCTTTCAAAAAGTACTTCTTTCTCGCGTGCATCTCTCTTCTTTCGGTCTTTTTCGCCTTATCTTCCAGCCCTGAAGCCAGCCCTTTTAACGTATGATGATATTCCTGGTCCC
>JAGXLI010000066.1 GCA_018334755.1 Thermoplasmatota archaeon | reverse complement strand
GTCGACATCGGTATCCCGCTGCTCGGGATGCACTCCCCATTTGAAGTCATCTCGAAGGCCGATCTATACCATCTATTCAAGGGATACCGCAGCTTTTTAGAAGTTGAGTAAAACCTTTTCTAAAAACTTCTTTCTATCCCTTTTCTATCACGTCGACGTTACCGGGCGGAAGTACCTTTTGTACCTCATCCACAGGGACATTGAAGTATTCGGACATCTCCTTGGCAAATTCGTTCACATCTTTCGAGCCGGGTACGAAAACGACCTTTTTCTTGATCAGATCATCATCTCTCCCTTCCAATGCTAACGAAGGGGCACACATGACTTTCTTCTCTCCTTCATATTCGATCTCGCAGAGCACGGCTTTCATATCGAGGCCGTCCATGTAGTTCCTGTTACCTCTTATAACGAAGGCACCTGTCGGTAAAGACTCTCCGGCCTCGGCTGTCTTACTGACCTGATCGGGTTTTACCCAATATGCTCGGCCCGCGGCAATCCCCCTCTTCCATTCTTTGGAATGTATTATAGCATACTGACAAGCTTCTTCAAGAGTCTTATCGCCGATCTCCTCTTTCTCTCCTCTTCTGACCACCACGCTCGGTGCGCCGCCTGCATCTGCGTGGGCATACCTATCATACTTCTCTAGATACTTTTTAACGACTTCCTCGTTGGTCTTGGTATCTTTTCCCGCAACCACTACATGGCCTTCGCTCGATATGAACCATTTATACCTGTCAAACCAGTATTTGGCCGTGGGATTTTTCTTTTTTCTCTCTTCTTTTTTCTTCTTTTTCTTTCCAGCTTCTATTTCTTCTTTAGTCTCCTCGATGGCCTTTTTAGCCCCTTCCATCTTCTGCTTGGACTTCTTACTCTTATCGTAATGGTGCTGGGCGTTGTCGTTCACATCCTTCCTGAAGTCGAGCTTGATACTTTTTTCGTATCTTTCACCGTCCTTTTCTCCTTCTAGCTCGAGAATTACATACTCATCTGTCTCGTTCAACTGTACGATATCATCTCTTTCCCGAATATTGGAATAGATCTCTTCCCTGTCCCCCTCGTGCCTCGCTTCATGAATTTTTTGAAGAAGATCCTCACATTCCTGATAATTTTGATAGATGAGTTCCGCCTTTATCTTGTTCGCTTTCTCTTCCTCTTTCAGATCTTCCATGGCTCTTTTCTGGCTTGCCAATTTTCTTTCCAACTTGGTATCGCCTTCCTTTTCTTCTTTCTTCTCTTCATCTCCAGCTTTGAAGGCTAGATCTAGAGCTCGATTGTAACTTTCGGTCTGCTCCATCCCCAGTTCTTTATTTTTCTCGTATTGGACCAAAGGAAAAGGTATAGCATCGATCACATCGCCATCTTGGTCTTTGACGATCTTGGGTTTCAAATCCTCCACCTGAACCTGCTCCTTCAACTTTTGAACGATTGAATAGATCTCGTCCGCTGTATCTTCAAGATCTTCTAAATTCTTATCCACACCCGCTCTCATGCAGATCTCCTCTGCATATTTACCCCCTAGGTTGAGATCGACGGCTAAGGTTCTGACCAGATCCTTATCCGTTTCCTCCAGTTTTTCTTTAAATCCATCTTCATCTAACTCTAACGGCTGTATCCGTGAAGGTGGGAACTTGTATTCACGACCCTCCTTCAGTTCACGATGACTCCATGATTCGGAGCGATAAGGGACCAGGATATGATCTTCACCTTCCAGGATCAGATTTCCTTTGCCGAATATCTCGAAGATAAATCTGCTTTTTCTCTTTTTTTGAAGTTCGAAAGTGACCACCCTGTCGAACTCGTGCTGTTCAATTTTTTGTATGGTAGCGTTACTCGTGTACTTCCTCATGAGCATGACATAATCGCCGGGTTTCATGGGGTTATCTTTATCCACCTCCGTCAGGTATAGAGCCTTACCGATTTTAAAGAGAAGCATCTTGGTTCCCTGTTCGGGTATGTAGATACGGAAGAGGATCTCTCCTTCGTTCGGCTGATATATCTTTTTAACATATCCCCCTTCCAGGGACCTCAACTCTCTCACGGCGGCTTTGACCTCGAGTGCTTCCATCTCTTCCTTCATCGTCCGTATCATCTTGGACCGCCTATTTAGTATTTTTACGATAAGGCCGTTATATCAGAAGGAAAAATCTTATATTTATTCTACCGCTTCTTCCTGCGAGGAGATAACTATGAGGATCAGATGGCACGGGCATTCTTGTTTTGAGATAGGTGATGAAAATAAGATAGTGACAGATCCACATGATGGAGTGAGTATCGGCATCAATTCTCCTCAGGTCAAAGGAGATATAATCCTAGTATCTCATGATCACTACGATCACGCAGCCGTTAGAGAGGTCGAGAAGGAAGACAGCGAAGTTTTACAGGACCCTGGAGAAAAAAAATACGGCGATGTCCAGGTAAAGGGTATAAAAACATATCATGACGAATCCCAGGGAGAGAAACGGGGAGAAAATATCATATACAAATTCAGAACTGGAGGTACCCAGTTCTGCCATTTGGGTGACCTCGGCCATACTTTGAACGGCGAGACAATTCAGGAAATAGGGGAAGTTGATTTCCTTTTCATCCCTGTGGGAGGAACTTTTACTTTAGGACCTGAAGGAGCGAAGGAAGTTATAGAGGATATAGAACCTAAGATCGCGGTCCCGATGCATTTCAAGATCGGAGGTCTTTCACTAGATATAATGACCATAGAACCATTTTTGGATCAATTTCCCGAGGAAAAGATACACAAACTCGGAGTTGAACTGGACTTCATACCCCATGATCTGCCGGACGAAACGGAGATATGGGCATTTTCCCTATGAACCGGTCTCAAAAATGAATCGATCACCTCCAAGAAAGACCTAGAGGAGGTAAATCCGAGGGAAACCCTAGAACCCCTAGGTCTTTCTTGGAAGCCCTCCCTCCCCGTTATGATGGATTGATCGTGATCTCTTTTTTGGATGCAATTATTACAATACTCTCATGTGGTATATATGATTTTTTTAACTTGTGGTACATATGTGCAGATGTACAGGCTTCAGTGGTAACTTAAAACAGGTAAAAAGGTCAATCTTCGAGATATCCTAGTCCTTCTTCTATCCTGCCCATCTCTATCGGAGTGGTCTCGTTCCCTATCACTGCCCCTTTAGTATTGGCTACCATACAAGTTCCGACCCACCCCGAGCCGTGGTTCGCCGTACCTTTACTGACCGGGACGTCAAATAATTCCTCCAGTACATCGATCTCTTCATCTTTCACGTGAGGATGACACAGAACACCTTTATTTGTCGCGACCGCTACGGAGCCGACCATCTCTATATCGGCTATAGTTCCCTTTTTAACTTCGACTTCCAGTTCCGATCTGATCGTTTCTTCGGCTTCTTCACCGATCTCAGGATGTATCAGCGCTCCGTAGTCGTTCATCAAAATGTTATTTCCCAGAGCGTTCTGTGGATCCGGTATGACCGTGACGTCGATATGATCTAGCAGGACATCGATCTCCCTCTCCTCTATTATATCGGATACCACGGCACCCCTTGAATTTAGGCCCATGAGAGAACCGTTGACTCTAGTGCCTCCGATAGTGTTACTTATCACCGGAGTTTCGAGAGCTTCTTCGAAACTCTCGTTTTCTACTGGAGGTGTTACAGTGACATCTTCAGAGCATGCAGAAAAAACGCCTATGTACGGATGCGATCCTATCGCATATTTTTTTAGCATAGATCACTCTCTCGGAATCGAGACCTCTACTATCCCATCCTCGAATTTTATGGCTTTGACTTTGATCTTAGAGGGGGGCTTCTTGATGCCGTCCGACCAGATCTCTTCGTTGGTGCTCGAATCTATCCATATATCCTCTTCAGGAACGTCCATATTGTTGGAAACGAATTCCCTGACGAGTTTCATGGCTCTAGACGCTCTTTTACTGCTGGGAGTGTTCTTAGCTTCCCTGAGTGGGATGTTCATGATCCTTTCTTCCGTATCTACCATAGCGCTTCACCTTCTCGTTCTTCGATCCTAGGATGTCTACTCGTCCGTATCATCTCGGCGCCAGTTCCGTCTCTTGGGATGTTCTCTGAACCTTCGATTGGTCTTTTGCATCACCCAAGCTGGGACTCGCCTGTTCTCTTTTCCTTTCTTGAGAAGTCTTCTTTTCTTGGGTCCGGGTTTGTTGCTTGACATATGTAAAGTTACCTCCTTTTTATATTGATATCTTTCTTCTGGCCGCTAACTTTCTTTAACAATTCTTTAAGAGTTTCATCGTCGATCTTACCTTTCGTAGCACCTCTCTGGGCTAGAGAGATTATCTGTGATTCGATCTTTTCAGCCAACTGCGGTCTAGCCATCCTGACCCTTCCCAATCTTTCCCTTGCATCGGTAGTCATGACCTTTCTGAGCATCGCCTTCTTCTGGGCTTCCATCTTCTCTTTCGCTTCTTCCTGTGCTTCTGGAGATCCCTGCTTCTCCTTTATGTCCTGCATCTTTTTTTTCTTTATCTCTTCTAGGTCCTCTTCGTCGGCCATGTTCCCACCAATACGGTCATAAGTATTTAGAGAGCTCAGGGTTTTCTTTAGCCATCTCTTCTATTATCTCATGCGCTTTATCGTTGAGGAAAGATTGACCTTCTGGAGTGATTTTTCTACCATCGTCTTCTTTCTCGATCATCCCTGAAGATTCCAGCTGCTGTAGGCCTTTACGGATTATCGAGCCGGAGCCTTTTTCTACGTGGTTCGGTTTCGATCCTCTTCTGTATTTCCCGCCGTATTTTCCTTTCAGTCTAGATATACCGATCGGGCCTTCTACATACACGCTTCTAAAGATGGCGGATACCCTCTTGTACCACCAGTCGGGTTGTTCGGGGGCCTTCTCCTTGTGAACTCCAGTTTTGACAAACATCGCCCATTCTGGCTCCTGGATCTCCTCCATCTCTTTTAGTTCTTCGCTTACGGACTCGATGAGTTTATTGGGAGGTACATCATATACCGTTACCATGTTCTCTTACACTCCAGATAAGTTTGATTTCAAAGTATTGTGTGCATACTTAGCCCTTATTATTAAATATTTCCCTTCCCCACGGTTATTTATAAAATAAATCAATAATAGATCTCGGCGTTCAACCGAGGTATCATCGCGTTGTAACATGCAGAACTGATGCAATCCTTTCTTTCCACCTTTCCCTGTGTCAAAAGACCGACGGCACCCATCTTTTCTTTATTTTCTTCCTCTTCAAATACGACCTCAATTTTCCTGCCCAGCTTTATACCACCTTTCAGGTCGCGGACCCAGTCTTCTGGTACGGGAAACCCAGGTCCGTGTCCCATCGAAGTGAACCCGAACTTGTCTTTTATGACTACATATTCCAGGGAAAATGTGCCGGAATCAGTTTCTACTATACCGCTCTCTATACCGACGCCGTAATCAAAATCATCGGGCACTTCTGCTCTCTTTCTAGCTCCTTCTATTATCTCTTCATCGAAAGGCTGTTCCGACAGACCTTCCGTCTTTTCCGTCACCATCTCGAGCCTGAAGTACTCTGAGAGCACCTCCCTAGCGCTTTCCTCTTTAACTGGATTTTCAGATCCCAGATGAACTTTGACTGCGCTGGACCTTTTACCCTCTCTATCTATCTCTCCTTCCCTTATCCTCGTCGATTTGATAGGTAAAAGATCGTCGGCTAGTACGGGCTTAACCTCTATTATCTCTAACGGGTCTCTGCCTTTCTCCTTCCTCAGCTCGTTTATCTTTTCTCCCCTTTCTCTTGTCTCATAAGAGACTACAAGGGTATCAAAATCGTTCTCGACCGCCATCCCAAAGGGATCGTCTATCTCAACTATGGACCAACCCTCGTAGGCAGAGAGGAAATTCTTCAGTTCTCTTTTCCTTTCTTCAAAAGAGTTCTCAACTCCGGGTTTCCACTCTTCCAGCATCTCGTCTGACACCAGGCCGATGATAGCTCTACCTTCCTTCACCGCCTTTCTCAACAGCTTTTGGTGTCCGAGGTGAAGGTTATCGAAGGTTCCACCAACGATCACTTCCTTTGGCATAAATATCGAACTCTCAGTAAGCAAAACTGAAGTAAACCACGACGATCAGTACTGCTAACAGCGCGTAAAAGATGTACTGCTTCTTTTTCCTCTCGCTCACCATATCCTGGTACTCTTCCCTGCATTTCTCCGAACAAAAATCTTCATCTAATGGTATCGGTTTTGCACATATCTTACAGTGTTTATGCTGCTCCATATTAACTCAATCTCGAAAAGAGATAAATTATTTTTCCATCTTTTTCGGCAGAGCTGTCATGATGTGATATCTACTTTTCCTTGATTACCTTTACTCTAGATCTTTTTACTTGCTCTCAAAATATAGACTCGAGTCTTTCTTTTATCTCTTCCAGCTGTGGTTCTGACACGGTCTCTAGATCTAACGTTACGACCAATATCCCGTCTTCGCTTTTGGTAACAGTGACTAGATTATCCAAGAAGCTCGTGAATTTATCGAATGTATTTTTTTGTAGAAGGAGCTCGCTTCCATCTATAACCGCGGTCCCTCCTTCCTTTTCTAAGAAGTCTGTCACGCTGTGGGTGATGTGCACCAGGATGGAGGGATCAAAGTTCTGTTTTCCGGATGATCCATCCATGGTGTAGTAGGTGATAACGTCTCTAGGAGGATGATACTTTTCTTTTATCCTCTCCGACTTCCTCCGGCTCAAGAAGTAGCCCCGGTCATCATTCCTGATCTTTTCCAGAGCGAGGCTTATACCCTCTTTACTGTCTTCTTTTTTGACAAGGTAGGATCCGCCGTCTTCTAATATGGGTTTGTTTTTCCCTTCATCTTCATAGATAGTGTTGAGTAACTGCTTTCCGGTCTCGACTATCCTCTGCTTATCGCGTTCTTCTTCTTTTTCTTCCTTTTTCACCATGTTTTTACCTGAAGGGATGTTGTGCTACTTAAAAGACCTTTTCTCCTTTTAACTTTTCGATTTAATCTACGATCATCTGTGCCCGTAAACCGCGTAGAACGTGTCGCTCTTTTCAATTTTGACGAAGCCGATCCTCTCGAACTGGATTATGTCTCCTTTCTTAGTCTCGTCTAGATTATTCTCACCGATACCCTCCTTTACACTCATATCAGGGTATTCCAGCTGAACGTCTATCCCGTCAGACAACCACTGGATCTTTAGTATATCTTTATTCTCGTAGCCCGTGATCTTTCCCTCTTTTCCCTCGAGTTGTATATTGCAAAAATTCTTGAGCCGGACCTCTTCATTTTGGTGTTGGTTCCATTCTTTCCTCGGTATGAAAACCGTTTTTTTTGTATCGAGTTCCCGGTAACCTCTATCTGGGTCACTCGGATGTCTCGAGATCTTCGCTTTTTCCATCTCTAGATCTCCGACGAGCTCTATACCTACCGGGTCCGGGATGAAGAAGTACCTGTTGGCCTCGGAGTCTATCAGCTCTCGATTTTTCGCGTAAAGTTTCGAGGGCGGCACTTCTATATCGGTTTCTGACATACCGAATTCGAGTATGAAGTCCCGTATGGCTTCCGGCTGGATCCCTCTTCTCTTCAAGGACTGCATGGACCATGTCCTGGGATCGTCCCACCCCTTGAATTCATCATTTTTTACCTTTTGTTGAAATTCACTTTTGCTCAAATTCACGTTTTCCAAACGGAGCATACCGTAATGAAGGAACTCAGGCTTCTCCCACCCGAACAGGTCCCAGATATATTCTTCCATCCTATCTTCGATCACAAGGTCTTTACCTCTAAGGATATGAGTCATCCCTAGAAGGTGATCGTCGATGGCCCAAGAAAATTCGAGAAGAGGCCACACGGTATATTCGTTCCCAACTCTCGGGTGTTCCTTCTCCGAGATCCTGAACAGGACTCTATCCCTGAAAGCGGGGTCCGGATGATCCATATCCGTTTTTAATCTAACAACGGCCTCACCTTCGCTGATCTCTCCTTCCAGCATCATCTCCCAGAGCTCTAGATTTTTTTCTTTCGGCCGATCCCTATGTTCGCATTCTTTTCCATCCCTGCGCTTCTCCTGCAGGGTTTTTTGGTCACATTCGCAGACATAGGCTTCCCCCATCTCTAATATTTTCTTTCCATATTCATAATATGTTTCCATCCTTTCCGATTTGTAGTGAGTCTCGTGCCATTCCACATCTAACCACTCGAGTCCCTCTTTTATCATATCATAAGCATCAGGAAGCAGCTGCTTGGTCTCGGAACCTATCGTATCGTCATAGAACAGGACCAGTTCTCCGTCGTTTCTCTTGACGTATTCATCGTTTAGGATCACCATTCTCGCGTTCCCTATATGTAACGGTCCGGAAGGGTAAGGGGCCATCCTCATCTTGACCTCATCTGCGTCCAATCTTGGGAGTCTCTCTTCTTCTTCCTCTTCATCTTCCTCAAAGAACTCGGGCATCAGGTCTTCCAGTTCTTCTTTCTGTTCTTCGAGGGAAAGAGCGTTAACTTCTTCGATCGTATCGTTCACGAGTTCCTTGGTTCCTTCAGGGTCTTCTCTGCACTCTTCACTCTCACCCATCACTTTTCCCATCACGGCCCCGACTGTCGCTTCACCATCAAATTTTACCGCATTTCTGAGAGCGTACTTCTTGATCAAATCGCTCCTGTCTTCTGACATGGTTGAGCAATAAGGAGGATGGATATATGGATTTTTGCCTTTCAAAAAACAACGGATCACAAAAAAGAGGAGGATCAAGGGTATCGATAATAATCAACAAGTATTATTTACCGCTCTAAGATACCGAAGGGAGAAGATGATACTCTCGATAGATATCGGAGGTACTTTCACCGATTTTATAGTGATGAAAGATGGTATAACTCATTTCAAGGTACCTTCAACTCCCGATACCCCAGAAGAGGCTATAAAGGAAGGTCTGGAGAGGAAAGACATCGGGATAGACAGAGTGGATGAGATCTTTCACGGAACCACCATAGCCACTAACGCATTTTTAGAAAAGAAGGGCATCGAGACCGCCTTCATAACTAATAGCGGGTTCGAAGACCTTCTCTTCATAGGAAGGCAGACGAGACCGGAGCTCTATGAATTGAACTTTGAAAAGCCGACACCTCCTTTGAAGAAAGAAAATACATTCGGTCTTCCCTGCAGGATCGATGAGGATGGTGAGGTCCTGAGAGAGTTCTCGGAAGAGGAGGTGAGAGCGGTCGCTGAGAGGTTAGATGAAAAAGATATATCCGCGGCTGTCTGCCTGCTCCACTCTTATAAAAGCGCCAAGCATGAAGGGAAGATAGGCGGTATATTGGATGAATATGAAATCCCTTATTCTCTTTCATCGGAAGTCACGGGAGAGTTTCGCGAATATGAAAGGGGTCTGACCACTCTTCTCGATGCTTACCTGAGTCCACTCCTTAAAGATTATTTTTCCTCCGTAACTGATATACTGGAAAAAGAACCTTACATAATGAAATCTGGAGGAGGTCTGGAAAAAGCTTCGAAAGTGGAATCGGTAGATACCCTTTATTCCGGCCCCGCGGGAGGTGTCGCCGGAGGTGCTTATCTAGCGGATCAACTTGAAGTTTCTAACATGGTGACTTTTGACATGGGAGGTACCAGCGCCGATATGGCCACCATCATCGACGGGGAGATCACCTGGAAGGACCAGGGAAAGATAGGGGACTTTCCAGTTCAATCCAAGATGATCGATATAGTAACGGTCGGTTCTGGAGGAGGAAGTATAGCGAGATGTGATGAGGGAGGAGCCTTGAGAGTAGGACCGGAAAGTGCTGGGGCGGACCCTGGTCCGATCTGTTACGGCAGGGGAGGAGAAAGACCGACCGTCACGGACGCTTTACTTTTGATGGGCTATATCGATCCGGGTTTCTTCCTAGGGGGCGATATCGCTTTAGATATGGAGAAAACTGAAAGAGCGATAGAGAGCCTTTCTAAAAAGCTAAAGATGGGTTTCGAGGAAACTTTGATGGGCATCTTCAAAGTCGCCAATTCAAAGATGGCTAGGACCATGAAGAAGATAACAGTAGAGAGAGGTTTGAGCCCGGAAGAATTCTCTATCCTTGCCTTTGGAGGAGCTGGTCCTTTACACGCTGCTTCC
>JAGXLI010000109.1 GCA_018334755.1 Thermoplasmatota archaeon | reverse complement strand
GAGATCCCGTCGGGAAACCCTTCGGTATCGATATCTCTCTCCCATAACCCGCTGTCAGTGGAGTAACTAGAAGCTACCGTACCGAGAGCTGACATATTTTCACCCAAGGTGAATTTCAAGTCACTTATAGCGCCGCCAGTATAGGAGGCATCTGCCTGGAAAGTGTACTCCCCAGAGATCACTTCATCTTGAAGCGGTGAATAGGTCTGAGCATCTATACCCGATGTCACCTCCAGTTCCACGGTGGTATTATGGATTTTACCCCCGCCCTCGCCTCTTACGATCAATTCATACGTATCCGGTTGGATATCAGACGTTATGTAAGTATTCAAAACTGTCTCATTGGGATAGGGAGCTTTCAGGGTGGACTCTTCAAAGCTGTAAGTCAATTCAGGAGTTGGAGGCGACACACTCGAAACAGAGAGGTTCACGTCGTTATTGAAATTGTTTATGGCACTCACGTTTATATCAAAGCCAAAATTCGTACCCACACCCACTTTCTGATGGTCGGGTATACCGGTTATATAGAAATTTTCTTCGTCCTCTATGACTAAATTCACGTCGGCGTGATGTGTGGTTCCAGAAGCATCGGTACTGTTCCCCCATATCCTTAAAGTGTATTCACCTGAATTTGTAGTATCTGCCGTATCGACAGAGACTACCGTTTCATTTAGGGTATCTCCCTGAGGATGTACAGTGTTGTCGGCAAGATTTACATTCACGTCGTTGGGAGACGCTCCGACCCACTGGTAGTCCATATCGATAGGTTTGACCGCTCCTTCAGCTGTAAGATCAACGTCGTAAAAGGTATCCATGCCCGGAGCTATCAAGCGGGTCAACGGTGAAGCGCTCATCTCGTATTCCGCCGAGAGTTGTATATCATATTCCTGACTTCCCGGATTATCTCTATTGTGATTTAGAACCACGATGCCGTACCACCCAGTACTAGAAGGTGTGAAGTAGGTTATATCTTCCTGAACCCCTGTAGTCTCATCTACTTTTCCACTGGCTAGGGATTCCTGAGGTATTGATGCGTTCCCCGAGACTATATGAGTGGTCAGATTCATATCAAAACCAGCATCTGTTCTGGGTATCGTAAGGTTGTAATTTCCGCCCTCGTAAAGATACGCGGAATAAACGTTCAAAAGTGGGGGTTCTCCATTATGATCGGTCGTATCTCCCGTAAAGGTTCCACCTTCGGACCCTGCAATCAGGGCACTACTTCGCGTTTCTCCAACTTGTAAAGGACCGGGATTGTCCGGATTTGTACCATACAATTCGCCGGAATGAGAGTCTGATTCGACTACATAATTCATTATGTCGTTAGAACTGTAACCTTCCCCCTGATAAGGCAATACTCTTCCGAAATAAGCCGTCTCCGAACTGGGATCCGGCTGTTGGACCACAACAGTTTCCATTTTCCCCAACCCTCTATAGGATGAAACTACATCCTCTTCAAAATCATAATCTTCATACAGCTCTAGATCGAAGTCTCCCGTCACTCCGCCTCCGTCTTCAGGTAAGAGAGCTAATCCAGTGTAATGTCCGTAAGCCGTCATTTTATCTCTATTGGGCACCATATCATCATCTGGATCAAAAAATCCGCCACCAGGCACCTCTATGTGCTGGTTATCGGGTTCGTGATTGTTCAAGGTATAGGACTTCCCTCCTGTATCCGCAGCTTGTACGAGTGGGATTGAAAGCACTACATTTGCCACTAATAGACCGGTCATCACAAAAACAACTATCCTTTTCAGTTTCATATTTTCCATCTCGGACACCTCTTAGAAACCTAAGCTGGATAAGGCCACGCTTATCTCTTTATTTAAATCTTTTTTAACAACATTCGAATAAGGGCGGCTCGATGCTCTGTTAGGTTATCTTCTTTTTCGGAGGGCTACAGCGATTATAACAAGAGATATCAAAGCCACTAGAACTATCAAAATAGGTATCAGAGGGATATCGCTTTCATTTATCTGCTCCAGCCAACCGCCGTCCTCTTCATCCGACGGAACCGGCTCATAATCTTCAGATAAAGTCACAGTGGTCGTTTCCGCGTTATTTCTCTCGCTCTCCCCGACTTCATTCACCGCGGTGACCGCATAAGTATAATTGGAGCCACCTTCGACTTCCTTGTCCAGATAGCTCATAGTTCCATTTTCTACTTCCACCAGGTACTCCAGTTCTCCACCATCTTTGGCCTTATATATCTTGTAGGTAGTGATTGGAGATCCCCCGTCATCCAAGGGTTGGTCCCAGATCAACTCGACTCCTTCATCTAAAACCTCTGCGGTCACTTCTCTTGGAGAGGAAGGTCTGACCGGTTCAGGAGAGTGATCTTCCGGTACCGTGACCGTATCCGTGTAGGATCTCTCGCTCTTCCCGACTTCGTTGATGGCAGTGACAGCATAAGTGTAGTCTGTCCCCGGGTCCACATTTTTATCAAGATGTTTCGAGGTCCCTGCCTCGACTTCGCTCAAGAGCTTTAGCTCATCCTCTGACCTCTGACGATAGATCTTGTAAGAAGTTATGGAAGACCCGCCGTCATCGGAAGGTTTGTTCCATGTAACTTCAACACCTTCATCTAGAACTTCGGCCGTTACGTCCTTCGGAGATGAAGGAACTACCGGTTCTGCTCTAGGAGTGGCTTCTATGATATCCTCTTCTAAGCTCTCCCCCTGATCGTTGAATGCGGTAACTGAATAATAATAGGTGAGATTATTCTCGACATCAGTATCTTCATAACTCGTTAGATTTGGGTCCAATTCTTTTTTCAACTCCATCTCATCTTTCTTTCTGCCCC
>JAGXLI010000065.1 GCA_018334755.1 Thermoplasmatota archaeon | reverse complement strand
CCGGCCATGATTAACTTGTCCGATTTCACTGCGGGGATAAGACAGGACGGCTCGGTGGATTGGGTCGCTTCGTCTATCACGCAGAGGTCGAATTCCCTCTCCTCCAAAGCTTGAGATGCGGCGGAAGAGTTTGTTGTACAGACGACATCGGCTTCCTCTATGACTTCTCCCACCGCTTTGTCTTCCAGATCTTCTATCTTATCGAAAAGTTCATCGACCTTCTCCTGTATCTCTAGGGATTTCGCCATCTCCTTGATCTTATCAGGCGATATACCCCTGCTGCCTTTTCCCTTCTCCGCTAGGTCCTTTATCGCCTCGTTGCTCAAACCCCTTCGCCACCTTCCGCTCGGGTAAGTATATTTATCCTGCTCGTCTTTGAGATCGAAAGCTTCTTCTCGGAGTTCCTGAGCTCTCTGGTAAGCGTCGTTCTCCTCCAGTAAATAGTCCAGGGTGTGGTCTCGCAGAACGGGCGTGACACGCGCCGGATGTCCAACTCTGACCACTTCTCTACCTCTGGATACCAGATGTTCCACCAGATTGTCCACGGCGGTATTAGAGTCCGCGGTGGCGATGACCTCTAGGCCGTCTTCTACAGCCTGCTCTATCATCTCGACGCACGTCACGGTCTTACCCGTACCCGGAGGACCGTGAACGAGGTGGATATCTTCCGCTTCCTTTGCTTTGATGACGGCTTCCTGTTGACTTTCATTCAACATCTGGTTACAGAAGTAGATATCCTCTATGGGTTCGGACTCCAACTCCTTACCTGTCAAAAGCTTCTCGAAAAGTTTCCTCCTTCTCCCCTTCAGATCTTCGACTTTATCCAGAGCGTCGAGCATCCTCTGATATGTTATGTCGTTGACGTAAAGGTCGATCCTGACTTTATCGTACATCCAGTCCGGGGGTCTTTCGTCAAAAGCTGCCTTGATAGAATAACCGGTTTTTTCAGTAACGGTCCCGGAGGGATTATCATCGGAGAGAGGTTCATTTTTGCTGACCCTCACCAGATCGCCTACGCTTATCTCGGTCTCCGGTAAACCATCCTTCCTGACAAATTTAACTATGAACTTGCCTCCCAAGCCGGTCCCTTCGTCTCTCGCCCTAGCTTTGAGTATGGCTCTGCCTCTCTTCTGCCTCTCCCATCCCGAGAGCTGCTTCATCTCCCTCTCGTGCCTCTCCATCTCTTCCCTTCTCTCTAATTCCACCAGCTCGCTGAAATGGTCAATGTACTCTTCAAGGGAATATTCACTCTGCGTTATCGATTCAGGACTGCCGGGTTCTACGATACTGAGATATTCAGACCTAGACATCTAGAAGAATCAGATATACCAGCAATTTAAATCTTAGGAAGGTGCTAGTCGGTTTAAAGGATCTACAGCATCTTCTGATCTGATCAACTCGATCCTTGCTAGCCCAAAGTGGTATATCATCTAGACTTTCAAATCTTTCTAGTAACTTTCCCTGAGGTGCGATCCCGAAAGTGATAAAAAGTCTCCATTTACGATTCATGTAGGGAAAAACTTTATACTTTTTTGCAATTCCGATGATCATGAAAGAAGAAATGCCAGAGATATCTTTTCAACCTGAACTGATAGGGAGAGAGGAGGAGATGGATAGGCTGGAAGAGCTGTGGGATGATGTCCAGAAGGGGAAAGGTCAGACCGTGTTCATCTCCGGAGAAGCTGGCATAGGTAAAACCCGACTGGTTGAAGAATTCTTGGAAAAGATCGAAGATCACGCGGGAGAGATCATTAGAGGAGCCTGCCTGGTCGAGGCTTTGCAGCCCCTGATGCCGATACGAAAAGCCCTAAGGGATGCGGACCTGTATCATCTTATCTCAGAAGATCCTCCTCCTCGTGTCATATCCGCATACCTCATAGACGAATCGGGGATGGTGATAGCGAGGGCAGAGCGGGAGGAGAGCCACCTAGATCCTGATATATTTGCATCCATGTTGAATGCGGTGGAGAATTTTATGGATGACTCGTTATCCATGATGGGGAAAAAGGACGCCGATAAACTCGATACGATCGGATATGGAGAATACGATATATTGGTCCAGACCGTCGAAGGACTCTCGTTGGCTACCGTTATAGAGGGTACCAGCAATGAATTTTTGATCGAAGATATGAGAGAAACTCTTTTGGAGATGGGAGATCGATTCGACTCTTGGGATGGGGATATGGGAGAGGTAGACGAAGTGAAACCCAAGATAGAATGGTTCATAGAATCTAGAAAATATAAAGGAGAATTCCTTGTCGATGATCCAGAGATAAAGCAGGAGAATCTCTTCGATAATATGTTGTTGGGCCTTCAAAGGCTTTCCTCGGACCGACCTGTTGTTCTATTTTTAGACGATCTACAATGGGCCGACCCTACTTCGTTGAAAGCGCTTCATTATCTATCAAGGAATACCACGGATGATAAGGTTTTGATATTAGGAACCTACAGAGAGGAGGACATAATAAAGGAACATGGTGAAGAACCACACCCCTTGAAAAAGATCCTCCGGGAGATGGGCAGGGGATCTCTTTTCGAAGAGATAGAACTAGAAAGGTTAGATGAATCAACGATAGAGAGGTTCATAGAGAAAACACTAGGAGAGGTAGATCTCAAGGACAAATTCGTGAGAGAAGTGTACAAGGAGAGCGAGGGGAATCCACTCTTCCTGCTCGAAGTCTTAAGGCTCCTTGTAGGGGAGGGACATCTGGTGAGAGATGACGATGTATGGAAGGCGGAGGGAACCATAGATCATGTCCATATACCATCTAAGGTGCGTGACCTGGTGGTCAGAAGGCTCGAAAGATTGATGGGAGATCAACGAGAGATACTTGAGTGGGGCAGTGTGGTGGGAGAGGAGTTTAAGAGCGATGTGTTGGAGGAAGCGATGCAGATCAACCGGATGGAACTGTTGAAGAATCTGAACAAGATCGAAAAGGCACATAATTTGATCTACTCTCTCCAGAAAAAATATAAATTCGATCACAGTAAGATAAGATGGGTCCTCTACAACGGGATGAACGAGGAGTTGAGGCAGGAGTACCATCGGATAGTGGCAGAGAGCTACGAAGAACTGTACGATAGCGACGAAAAAGTAGAACAGATCGCACATCACTTCTACAAGGCTGAAGATAAAAGGGCGGTGGAGTATTTTTTAGATGCTGGTGACAAGGCGAGAGAGAGACATGCCAACGAAGAGGCGCAGAGATTCTACAATAGCGCTCTCTCCCTGATGGAAGAGGAGGAGACTAGAAGATCGGTTAGAGTGCATCAAGGGTTGGGAGACGTTTATGAGACCATCGGGAAGTACGATGAAGCTCTAGTCCACTACAAGGAAGCATTGGGGGGAGAGGAAGAACGAGAGAAAGGCGCGTTATACAGGAAGATAGCTCAAGTGTATATCGATAAGGGAGACTATGAAAAAGCCTCGGAATACGCCGAGAAAGGCCTTTCATCCAAGCCTGAAGAGGATACAGAGATGTGCCGATTGCTCACCAAGAAAGGGTGGGTGCTGATGCAGTGGGGGGAGAATGACAGAGCATTAGAGGTCTTCGAAAAGGGAGAGAAGATAGCTGAAGAACTGGAAGAGAAGAAGGCGAAAGCTGAGGCATTACACAATATAGGTACTCTCGTAGGTATACAAAAAAGCAGGTATCAGGAGGGCATCGAAAAGCTAGAGAAGGAGATAGAGATAAGGAAAGATATAGATGAACTCCGTGGCTTATCGTCCGCCTACAACAACATAGGCGTCATATATTCAAAGTTGGGAGATATAGATAAGGCCATAGACTACTTTGAAAAGAGTTTGGATATTGTGGATGACATCGGTCAGAAAAGGTCTATCTCGCTCTCTTATATCAATCTCGGTGAGATGAAGCACGATAAGGGCTTGCTCGAAGAAGCGTTAGATTACTATGAAAGGAGCTTAGAGATCAAGCGGGAGATAGCAGATAAGGAAGGGATCAATTATTGTATCAACTACATGGGAGAGGTCTATCGGGACATGGGCATGATGGATAAGGCCCTCTCGTATCACGAAGACAGCTTGGAGATGGCGGAAGACATAAAGAACAGGGATATGTTGATACAGTCTTTATACAGTCTGGCTGAAGACTATCTGAAGATCTCCGAAGCAGACACATCTCTATCATATTCTAAAAGGGCATTGGACGAGGTCGAAGAGATCGGATTGAAGAGATTTTCATCTAGAGTCAAAAGGGTCCACGGGATGAGTTACAGGGAAAAGGGGTCTTCCGACCGTGCGAAAGAGATTTTGGAGGAGGCGCTGGAAGAGACACTAGAGAGGAAAGAGAAGAAGGAAATCGGGAAGATAAACTATGAACTGGGCAAGTTGTGGAGAGGGGAGAACGATGAGAAGGCAGAAGAACACTTCAAGACTGCTTATGAAGAGTTCGAAGATATGAACATGGGGTTATGGTTGGAGAGGACTGAAGAAGCCCTCGACTCGATCTCGTAAGGAGTGAAGGGCTTTTTAGGTATCGTAAAAATCTGAGAAAGGTGAAGAGTTACTAACTCCTACGATTGTAGAAGTGGATGAAGACGGCCCCTAACACCACAGCGACCAGGACCAAAAATATGATCGAGGAGTTCTCATCCGATCCATTATCATTTTTAGTTTCCTCGCTCTCCAACTCAGAATAAAATATATCATATTCCGAATCTATGTGTTCTAGTGAACTAGTATTGGATCTCTCCCAGACCACCCTGTTTTCATGGATGGCGGGTTTCCTGACCTTCACCAGACTTTTGGGGTCTTCCTCCGTGTGGTTCGACCGGAAGATGACTTCGGTCCGATCTTCATTCACGTCATAGAGCACGACACTGTCCGAGAGATGACGCCCGTCCGAAGAATATCCTCTTCTCTCGTAGACTATCCTGTCTTTAAAGATATCGGGATTGTGATCAGAATTGTGATCCAAATTTATATCTTCGGATACCCTCTCCTTAGAACCTCCTACCTCTTTCAGGTATATATCGTTATTATTTTTCCCTTGGTACTCCATCCAGGTAACCTTTTCTTCATATATCGAGGGGGTGTGTTGATGGATCTCAGAACTTGTGAAAGGAGAAATGGCGCTCTCCATCTCCGTCTCCGGATCCTTGTAATCCGGTAGACCGTTAGAGTTGTTGTCTTTTTCCAAATCAAACATATAGATGTCGGCGACGAAAGAATCATATTCGCCCCACCAGTATTTCCTATAATCGCTCCATACCACCCTTTCCCCATGTATGTCTGGATCGACCTGAGGCAGCCTCTGGTCGCTGAGGCGATAACTTTCCTCTTCGGATATATCGTAAAGGTAGATATCGCCATAGATGTTGTTCCTGTAATCCTCCCACACTATCTTCCCGTCGTGTATACTCGGATTTACCTGATTCTCATCAGAATCGGTGATCCTCTTAGGTTCTAGTTCGTCCTTATCGAGATCGACCATATAGATGTCGGCGTTTCCATCCCTATGATCTTCCCAGACCACGTAATTTTCCCAGATATCGGGGTTCACCTGAGAAGAACTATTGATGGTGATCTGGGTCGTAGAGTTTTTGGCTAGATCTCGCATATAGATATTGGAATCCCTATTCCCCGGTTTGGACCAGGCACCTATCGGATCATCCCTGTAATCTTCCCAGACCACTGTATCGTTCCATATCTCCGCATTAGTCTGCCACTTCGGGTCTTCCGTAACTCTGCTTTCAGGTCCGACCAAACTGGAGGTCTCTCCTTCGTCAGAGTTCACGATCGGAAAGAATAAATTCACCACTACGAGGAAAGCGAGCAGATAACAGAGCCCTTTTTTCGGTTTCATCGATAAATCATCTTATGGAGCTTATTAAGTATTTTTCAATCGAGCAAAAAAAGGTGAGAATTCAATAGGTGTGTCAAAAATATTAAATAAGGATGTTTTAAATCATTCTGCAGATTTTAAAAAGAAGAGAAGGTGTAAAGATATGGATAAAAAGCTAACGTATATGATGAGTATTTTGGCCATGGGGATGTTGGTCCTCTCCGGCTTCGCGGTTATGGCTCAAGGGACCATCCTCCCACATGAGAGATACGGAAATACGACTATAGACGGTAGTTCTGCACCAGATGGTGCCCAGGTCACTTCTTGGATCCATGGAGTGCAGTACGGATCGAACGAGACCTTCTTTGGTGACGGTTCCTACAACATCAGGACCGTCGGTGACGACACCTCTGATGATACAACCAAATATGGAGGTCTGAACGGCGATCCTATAGCCTACCGGATCGAAACGGGTAACGAAGTATATATCGCGAATGAAAATGACGAATTCCAGTCCGGGGAAAGTACGAATGAGGACCTGACTTTCAGCTCCACCGGACAGCCGAGTACAACCATGAAGATAAACGAGGTCGTTACCCAGCCGGGTGACGGCGGTACCCAGTATGTTTATCTTTACCATGAAACAGATATAGATCCCGCCAGCTGGAAGTTGAGTCATCACAGCGGTTGGTCAGCTACTCTAGATTCCCTTGACACCCAGCAGGCCTACGGGAATCTATACGTGGACCTTGGCGAGACCGGCCTTCTAGACACAGGCGCCGATCACCTCATGCTCTCCTGGCTACCGGACACCTCCGGGATAAACAACGGACAGGAAGTTGTGATGGATCGTGTAGAGTTCGGTCATCAGGATACCACCCCTGAGAACACGACGCTCGTTGATTATCCAGGGGCTCCTGGAAACGATGAAGGCTTGATGAGGTCCTCGAACGGAACCGATACGAACAACTGTGACGATGACTTCGAAGTCGGTCCTGCCACTCCAAGACCCGTGAGTTATGGAGTAACGGTTACAGCGCCAGGGGATAGTACCGAGACCGGTTCCGGTACTTATACCTATGATTTCACCGTAGAAAATACCGGTGGTGCTGAAGACACCTATGATCTTTCAGTTTCATCTTCCAATGCTGATTGGTCAGCCAGCTTACAATCCTCTACGGTTACAGTCCCAGCAGGGGATTCTTCGACGGTCTCAGTCGATGTGACCATCCCGAGCGGCGCGGCCGACGGCGACAGCAGCGATATAGAACTGGACGTGACCTCTCAGAATGACGCGGCGGTTACTGATTCGGACTTCATGACCGTCACTTATACAGAACAAATTCAGGCAGGCGTTACAGTCACGGCTCCGGGAGATGCGTCCGAACTGAGTACCGGTACTTTCACCTATGATTTCACTGTAGAAAATACCGGAGATGCGGAAGATACTTACGATCTTTCGGCCAGCAGTAGCAACGGAGACTGGACTGCGAGTGCACAGTCTTCTTCTGTTACGGTTCAAGCTGGTAACAGTTCGACGGTGTCAGTAGACGTTGAGATTCCGAGCAGCGCGGCCGACGGCGACACCAGCGACATCACCTTAGAAGCGGTCAGCCAGGCAAACAGCAGTGTGAGCGATTCCGACATGATGACCGTAACTTATTCACCCGGTGCGGAACTCGGTGTCAGCGTTACAGCACCAGGTGCTCAATCATCCTTGAATACCGGTACCATAACTGTGGCCTTCACTGTAGAGAATACAGGAGGAGCGAGTGATACGTACGATCTTTCGGCCAGCAGTAGCAATGGTGATTGGTCTGCTTCCTCACAATCTTCTTCAGTCACTGTTTCCGCGGGAACTGAAGAAAACGTTAACGTCGATGTGAGTATTCCGAGCGGCGCAGCCGACGGTGACAGCAGCGACATCACTCTAGAAGCGGTCAGCCAGCAAGATGATACTGTGAGCGATTCTGACATGATGACCCTTACTTATGATTCAGAAGCTCAGCTGGGAGTCAGCGTTACGGCGCCTTCCGATCAGACGGAAGGGGACACCGGAACATTCACATATGAGTTCGACGTCGAGAACACCGGTGATGCGATCGATACCTACGATCTTTCGGCCAGCAGTAGCAATACAGATTGGACTGCTGATCCACAGTCTTCTACGGTCGATGTCTCAGCGGGAAGCAACTCAACTGTTTATGTGGATGTGAGTATTCCAAGTAGCGCGGCAGATGGAGACGCCAGCGATATCAGTTTAGAAGCGACCAGCCAGGAAGACAGTACGGTGAGCGATTCCGCCTCGATGAACGTCGAATACAGTGAAGGTGCAGCGGAAGAACCCGGTGTCACGGTTGATGCACCAGTTGATGCAGAAGAAAATTCCACCGGTGAATTCACGTACAGTTTCACGGTAGAGAATACGGGAGATGTAGACGATACCTACGACTTGACCGTGACAAGCGATGCAGACTGGTCCGTTTCAGTTCAGGATACAGTTGATGTATTCACAGGAAGCAGTGAAGACGTGAGCGTTGACGTTACTATTCCAGACGACGCTTCAGACGCCGACAGCAGCGAAATCACATTGGAAGCGACCAGCCAGGCAGACGATACTGTAAGCGATTCCGATTCCATGACCGTTACCTACTCCGCCGAAGATGGAGATGGTGGAGATGGCGGAGATGACGGAGACGACGAGGATACTTTGTTCCCCGGTCAAGATATGCTCTGTTCGATGTGGCTCATAATACCGTTGATAATCATAATAATACTGGTGATCGCGCTGATCATGTGGACAAGATCAGGATCTGAAGAAGAAGAGCCTCCAGAAGGCTTCGAGGAAGGACCAGGATACGCAGAAGAGGAAGAAGCAGGTTATCAGGAAGAAGGCTACCAGGACGAAGGGTATCAGGAAGAAGGTTATTACGAGGAAGAGAGTTCATACGGAGAAGGAACTGAAACACCACCTCCAGAAAACGAACCAGCCCCAGAGCCAGCAGAGGAAACCGAGGGCTACCAAGAAGAAGAGGACTGGTAAATATAAGGAGGACTTGGATACAAAACCCTCCACAAAAACCTTTATTTCTTCTTTTTTGTAAAAGATACCAAAAATTATTTTTAAAGATGAACGTCTATTTTCCATCATGGTTGAGTTAGAAAAGTGGCGGTTTTTAACCGGGCTGATCACCGTCCTATTGGGTATAGACGCCCTCTTGTCTTTGCCCTACATGTTCCGCTTCGCCGGGATCTTTCTTCTCTTTCTCGGTGGATTATCACTCCTCCGTTCTAAAGAAGAATTGAAAGAAGATTTTAAAGATAGACTACCGAGAGGAGTCACAAACCTGTTCCGATACCCGAGATTGCCCTACTTTCAAACTGGTATAGTACTTCTTCTGGTCTTCGGGGCTATATTCTTTTTAGCCGAGGACTTCACAGCTTTGATATTCGTGTTGATCGGACTGGGAGTCACGCAGCTAGTTCTAACCACCTTTAAGAAGAACATAGAAGATAAGTCCAAGATATTTTTAGTTATAAAGATACAGCTGTTCCTGTTATTCTCAACTTTTGTTTACATAAACAGCGGCAAGTTGTTACTCTTGAGACCCAGCCCGCCAACCTTCTTCCAGATCTTATTTGTGATAGTATGGATCATCGTGGTCTTTCAGATCTACTTCAAGAATTTTAAATCTGAAGAAGAGGAGTGAATCCACTAAACTGTCATAAAAATCTTATATCAACTATCTTCTATTCTGAAATATGCTAGAAAGGTACGACAAGATATTGAAACGAGATATAGAGCCGTATTATCTTCAGGCAAAAGGAGGAAGAGAGAAAGATTATCCATCTTTTGAACTGGATGAACTATGGGCCGAACTTGAAAAGGAACGGAAAGACGGCGTACCCCCGCTCGAATTAAAAAAGGAGTTAGCGGACAGGATCTTGGAGGACTGCAGCTTCTGTGAGAGGCTCTGCGGAGTGAACAGGAAAGAGGGAGAAAAAGGTTTCTGTCGCGTGACCCGCAGCAAAATCTCGTCTGAATTCCTTCACATGGGTGAAGAGAGAGAACTGGTCCCTTCCCATACAGTATTTTTTGCCGGCTGTAACTTCGGATGTGTCTTCTGCCAGAACTACGAGATAAGTCAACTAAACGAGGGAAGGAAGATCTCCCCGGAAATACTCGCCCGAAAGATCGAAGACGGGGGTGGGAAGAACGTCAACTGGGTCGGTGGCGATCCTACACCTAACATACCCTTCATCCTTCAAGTTTTAGATAAGATCTCAAAGCCGCTTCCCCAGATATGGAACTCGAACATGTATCTGAGCGTT